>CAYUCH010000085.1:0-15764 GCA_964443295.1 uncultured Desulfobulbia bacterium
CCATAACGAGGTCACCATGCCTTTCAAATGTGCGAAAAATATTATACGTTATCGGTGCATGTCAATGCGGTCAAGCAGAGGCCCTGAAAGTCGGTTTTCATATCGCTGTACTTGTACAGCCGTACAGGTACAATGGCGGGTCGGGTCGCCTAGGAATCCACAAGGGCAGGGATTAAGTGCGGCAACCAGCAGAAACTTTGCAGGAAAAGAAAGGGAGTGCGCCGCTCTTGCTATGGTAACAGAGCCGTCTTCCAGTGGTTGGCGTAAAACTTCCAGGACATTTTTTTTAAATTCAGGTAATTCATCAAGGAAGAGAACTCCGTTGTGGGCAAGAGAAACTTCACCTGGCTTGGGCATTTGTCCTCCACCGATCAGTCCAGCATCTGAAATGGTATGGTGAGGAGCGCGAAACGGTCTAATTGTAAGAAGGCTCTTGTTTTCCGGTAATAATCCCATGACGCTATAAATTTTTGTAGTCTCCAGTGCTTCTTCAAACGAAAGGTCCGGCATTATTGTTGGCAGCCTTCTGGCCATCATGGTTTTTCCTGAACCAGGTGGACCTTTGAGAAGAACATTATGCCCGCCAGCTGCAGCTATTTCTAATGCTCTTTTGACATGCTCCTGGCCTTTTACATCGGAAAAATCAGTTTCATAATGTGTGTTATGTTTAAATAATTTATTGATATTAACTTCTGTAGGGAGAAGGGGAGATACACCATTTAAAAATTCAACCGCCTCTGGCAGAGTTGATATACCAATGACATCTAAGTCTGATACGACCGCAGCTTCATGGGCGTTTTCTTTCGGGACCAAAACACCACGGAGACCTGCCGAGCGTGCAGCGAGGACCATGGGTAAAACTCCATGTGTTGGTCGTACACCAGAATCGAGGGATAACTCACCAATGGCGGCATACTCGGTAAGAGTATTACTTTTTAAGGTTTCAGAGGCTGCAAGAATTCCAAGGGCCATGGGAAGATCATAACCTGTCCCAACTTTTTTCACGTCTGCCGGGGCCAGATTTACAGTTATTCGACGTCCAGGGAATTCGTATCCTGCATTTTTTACGGCAGCTTTCACTCGTTCCTTACTTTCTCGCACAGCGCCTTCAGCAAGACCAACCGTTGTAAAAGTAGGAAGTCCAAAAGCAATATCCACCTCAACTTCAACGGTAAGTCCATCAACTCCGTTCACTGCACTTGTCATTATTTTTGCGAGCATCGAGTCCTCATTTAGAGTGTATTTGGCGGTCATTTAGCATGACTTCTTTCCTGTATCAATTTGACAGGATAATGTCCTGACAGATTAAATCAAGTGAATATGTGAGCACAAATTGGACGTTTTGTTGAAGTTAAAGAATATTTCTCTGCTAAAAAGACTAATAAATATAGATAGTTAATTATTGAAGAAGCATTTCACTTGCCTCAAAAAATAATCTATGCTAGTCTCTCCCATTTTCAGATGCCCTTCTTCAGGTGAAGAGGGGTGTTTTTTGTCTGGTTAGCAAGATGCAGATTCACTAACAGGCATATGAGATATTGGTATAAACCCATTGCGATTCCGGCAGATTTGATTATGTCGGTGCTTTCGCAACTTTTCCCTAAAATCAGGTGGTAAGAGGTGTCGTCGTGAAGAAGATCCTGGTTGCCAACCGGGGCGAAATTGCCCTGCGCATTATTCGAGCTATTCAAGAGCTTGGTTATATAGCTGTGGCTGTATACGAAACTCCTGACAATAATGCCCTTCACATCCGAACTGCAGATGAAGCAATTTGGCTTGGTGATGGGCCTCGAGCAGACTATTTAAACATTGACAAGGTTATTGCTGCCGCAAAAAATGCTGAGGTTGATGCGATCCATCCGGGTTATGGCTTTTTAGCAGAGAACGCTGATTTCGCCAGAGCTTGTGAAGATAACGATATCATTTTTATCGGACCTTCTTCAGAAGTTATCAATAATCTGGGAAATAAGGTTATCGCCCGGCAGATTATGAAAGATGCCGGTATCCCAATGACTCCCGGAACCGATAATCTTAAGGCTGGTGATGAAGGGGTGCAGGAAGCCCTGGAATTTGGCGAGAAGTATGGATATCCGGTCATGCTCAAAGCCACTGCCGGTGGCGGAGGCCGTGGCATTCGTCGTGTTGAAAATGCCGATCAGATGAAGGAAGAGATTCCCATTGCCCGCTCTGAAGCCCAAGCGGCTTTTAATGATGATAGTGTTTATCTTGAAAAAGTAGTTCTCACTCCCAAGCATGTGGAAGTCCAAATCATTGCTGATGCCAAGGGGAACACAGTTCATCTCGGAACCCGAGACTGTTCCATCCAGCGCCGGAATCAAAAACTGGTGGAAATTGCTCCTTGTCTGATTCCTGATCAAGACCTGGTGAACTCCATTTGTGAAACAGCAGTTAAAGCTGCCAAGGCGGCCAACTACTTTAATGCTGGCACAGTGGAATTCCTGATTGACAAGGACATGAATTATTACTTCATGGAGATCAATACCCGGATCCAGGTTGAGCACACAGTATCCGAGATGGTTACTGGTATTGATATCGTAAGGACCATGATTAAGTTAGCTTCTGGTAAAGAGCTTTCCTTCAGCCAGGATGATGTAAAAATAAGGGGCTTTGCCATTGAGCTTCGTATCAATGCTGAAGATCCCCAGAATAACTTCATGCCCGAAGGTGGTAAAACAGTTTCTGTTTATCGGTCACCTGGTGGATACGGCGTGCGGCTTGACGGCTTTGCGTACCAGGGATTTACTATTCCCGAAGTCTATGATTCACTCCTGGTGAAACTCACTGTTCATGGTTTTAGCTGGAACGAAACTGTAGATCGTCTCCGTCGATGTCTGCACAATTATGTCATTGTCGGTCCCAAAACCACGATCCCTTTTTATCTTGAAGTACTAGATGAAGAAGATTTTCAGAAAGGGGATTTTGATACGTCCTTCCTGGATACGCACCCACATCTTCTTGAATATGAAGAGGGAACTACAGAGGGAAGCAAACTGGCCAATCTCTTAGCCGAAGTTCACTTCAGGCAGGAAAATCCATACGCAATTTAGTTTAGCCCGGCTAAACTGGAATTAATGACGAGGAATCGCCATGCAACGTATAGTTCAAGGAATGGGTATCAGCGAAGTGCTGGATACCATACGCAATTCAGGCGGCTATCACATTACCAATACCGCCCGGGATATGTCGCAGTCCGACTTTAAAAATAGAATTTTACTCCATACCGACCTTCTGGCGGCCAAGCCCAGAGAGGATGCAGGTTATTTTTCTTTGGAGATAACCGGTGGCGCTTCGGTGCACGTGGACATCCTCCGGAAACAGGTTGATCCTTTCTTGAAGCTTGAACTGCTTCGGGAAAAAATGCCCAACACCATGTTCCAGACTTTGTGTCGTGGTGTGAATCTTTTCGGCTACCGACCATATCCGCAAAATGTAATTCGCAAAACGGTAAAAGAGTTTGCCAAGTATGTTGATGTCTGGCGTGTTTTCGACTTCATGAATCACATCCCCAACATGCAGGCTGTGTTTGAAGAAGTACAGGCAGCAGGAAAAATCCTTGAGCCTTGTATTTGTTTTTCCACCGGTCCTGAGCACACCGATGAATTTTACGTCAAGAAAGTTGGTGAGTTGATAGATGTTACCGGTGACGAGATTGTCTTGTGTATCAAGAACCATGGCGGTCTTGGAACACCAAAACGGATTGGTGACCTGGTCGATGCCATCATGCAGAAATATCCCGAGATGGTCATCCATTATCACGGTCACAATACTGATGGTAACGATATTGGTCGTATCACCGCTGCGGTGTTAAACGGCGCTAAGATTGTCGACGCCGGTGATCATGCCTTTACCGGTTACTATGGTCCACCGCCGGTATTATCCGTTATACATACACTGAAAGAGTATGGCCAGGAAGCAGTTGGTATTAATGAAGAAGCCATTGTGGAAACCTCTGAAGTATTGCGCAGTGAGCGGCCCCATTACGAATATTTTGAATCACAGTTTAAAGGCTTTTTGCCCACCGTTCAGATCCATAAACTTCCCGGTGGCGCCATGGGATCATCATTTGAGCAGGCTGTGAAAGGTGAGTTCCTTGATAAAATGCCTTCCATTCTCCATGATGAGTTGCCGCAAGTGCAAAAAGATCTTGGCAATTACTGGAGTGTAACGCCCGGTTCTCAGATTCTCTGGACCACAGCGGTAAGCAATGTTCAGGGCGGTGACCGTTATGGTAACGCATCCGGTGACTTGAAGAACCTGCTGCTGGGTAAATATGGACCGTTTCCTTTTTATCAGCCGGCAGATTGGATATATGAAAAAGTATTTGGTGCCGATTGGAAGAAAATCCTCGAAGAAGAAGGTGGAGTTGAAGATATTGAGGATATGGATATCGAGAAAGAACGAGAGACCCTCGCCAAGCGATTGGGATACGATCCCACCGATCAACAACTAGTTACTTATCTTCAGCACCCCAACGATGCTGTTGACTTTTTTAAGTTTGAAGAAAAATTCGGCAGGACCTATGTACTGCCACCTTCCCTTTTCCTCCGTCGTGGTGGTTTTAAATTAGGAGAAACAGTCAAGTTCAAGGACCATAATGGCAAAGAGCATGTCATAGAGGTTGGTCCCAAAGAGCGTAATGAGGAAGGTGAGTGGACTGTTTACCTCAATGTAGATCATCACGAGAGAGTTTTCCGGTTCCAGGAAGAGTCTTCCGATGAAGGTGCTGCAAAAGCTCCGCAGTTTACCAAGGAAGAGGTCGAAGACCTTGCCAAGACCGGTGATGTTCGAGCGCCATTTGCTGCCAATGTCTGTGAAGTTTCAGTTGAAGTAGGGCAGGAAATCGCAGTTGGGGATCGACTGTTTATCCTCGAAGCCATGAAAATGCAGACACCTATTGAAAGCCAAGTTGCAGGTAAGGTTGCCTCTATTCATACCGAGGTTGGCGATGCCATGAAGATTGGCGATAAGCTTGTTAAAGTTGAGGTAGAAGAAGAATAAGTAAATTCCATTTTAGGGATACATGCTTCGAAGACCAAGATTACCGCATCTGACACGCCCGTAGATGTGCCCTTGGGGTACATTGATGAAATTAATAATTAAAAACCGGCATGAGGTGATTACCTCATGCCGGTTTTTTTTGTTATTCCTTCATAATCTATTTACGGAACTTGGACATTCATAACGGAATTCTCTGCCCCTAAGTTGTTATCGCATCGCTCACCGCATTCAGGATCACAGCACCAGTCCCCATCAACTATGAAACGATACTCATAACGACCAGGTTGCAGCTTGATTTTTTTTCGCCAGAATCCATCCCGAAAACGTCGCATCTTATTGTTTGAAGTATCCCATTGATCGAATTCACCAGCAACAAATACCTCCTGAGCATCGGGAGCATAAAATCTAAACTCAGTAGAAGGCATAGTTTTTTTTGCAGCAGCCTTAGCAGTTTTCTTCTTGACAGGTTTTGCAGCTTTGGCTGGTTTGCTGGCACATTTTTTTGTCGCACATTTGGTTGCTTTCTTTTTCGTTGCCATGGTTGATTCCTCTTCTCCGAGCTGAATGATTCTGCGGGTTAGCGTGGTCCCGTTAATAAGGGGTCGCTTGAAGGCGTTACAGAGTTACAACCCACCAGCCTCCTTACTGACCGTCATAATGGAATTATGCGATAAATAACATATCAATGTCAATAGATATGCGATAAAAATAATGGGAATTTTTTTAAATCTTTCATTTCAGGATTTTCATTGAAATAAAAGGGAAAGACGGAATTAAGGAGTGCCTAATCAATATTGTATTTGAATGTGTGTTATTGGGATAACATAACGTACATGTCGGGCTGAATAAGAATATATTGAGGGGGTTATTTTTTGTATGTTATGCGAAAAAATTCTCCTTTCTGAAACCATGGCCGGTCAGCAGGAAGCTCGTCGACTTCCACAAGAAAAACCTCCAAAATTAGATATGTTTTTGTACCTTTTCGCACGCAAGCGGTAATGGTCTCACCATGATGGCCCAAGGCGGCGTGTAAATGTATTTTCGGCCCATCTTCATTCCAAAAAATCGTACCAAATCCTAAAACTTCCCGGGCCTCTTTTACATCTTGCCAGATTGGCTCCGGCGGCATAACTGGTTCTTGAGGACCAATGACCACGTCAGCTTCTAAAAGACCACCTAATACATGGAACCAACCAGTGCGTATATTTTCCTTTTCCACTACATTTTGTAGTTCCTGAAGGAAATCATCACCATGGTCAAATCGAATTGAAAAGATTCTGCCTATTTTTCCTTGGGCATAATCCATTTTGAACTCCTTCTTTCAAACGTATATTTTTATTTTGTGGAGGTTTTTTTATACTGTGCTTTTTCCTGGGCTGCCTGTAAGGTGCGAAAAATCTCCTTTTTATGCACAGGCTTTCTTGTTCTGGCAAAACGTAGGGCTGATTGTTGCAGTGAATGAGAATTTAAGTCGGCTTCTGGATATTTTTCCAAAGCGACTTGTATGGAAGGAAGAAGACTGTCATGAGAAAAATCTTCATCTTTATACATGTTAATTGCCTCTTCAATAATGGTATCCCGTAATTTTTCAATATCATGGAAGGCAATGTTCTTTTTCAGTTTCGATCCTTTTTTATTTTCAAGAAAAGCGAGCAAGGGATCTATGGAAATACGGCGCAATTCTTTACTGATGAATTTAACCTGTCTTTTCCCTGCAGATCCTTTGAGATTATGTGCTAATGCAAGCTCTTCTCTCAATTCATCACTGCATGGCAATTGTTTTATTTCTGAGAGAGATAAACGACTCAGCTCAACAGTCAGTGATTCGACCTGCTTTGCTTGTCGTTTTTTTTCTGTTCGACTAATTGGCGGTGCTGTTTGGTCTGTGTTTTTAGGTTTCATATTAGTATCTGGTATAAAAAGTTTCAGTTCATATTTATTTTTTATAAAGGTAGCATGTGGCTAGAAATAAATAAAAGAAAAAGCGCCTTCTTTTTCCCTGTATTTTTTTATCCTTATAATATTAAAATAATTATTTCCATTTGTCGCTATTATACGATAGGATTATTTGTAGATTGATTGTTGAAAATTGAATTATAGAGTTGTGAAATTATGAGGGTAAAAAGGCATTTGGCATGGATGTCTTATAAATTTTAACATCATACTCTCTAAAATCATAAAGACCTAATTGAGGAACTAGTATGAGCAGGCAATTTTCGGTTGTAATTCTACTCACAATTATATTTTTTATCTGTAATGTCGGATTATCGACTGGTCTTACTATCACTGATCTGCATGGTGACAAAGACGGATTTGGTTTTAATGTGGCTCCGGGTGATGGTTTTGATGCATTGCCGATAATATTTGGAGATATTGATGGTGATGGCGATGGGACAGACTTTTGGATGTTTGGCACATATTCCCATGCGTTTTCCATTGATTTTTCTTCTTTTACACAGGTTACTTCAGTAACTTTAGAGGTGTTTTCCGGCGGACAAGGGCAATATGGATTGTCGGAAGTTTATCTGGATGGATTCTTTTTAGGTACATTGACTGATGGTGATGGTGTTGGACCACTTTATAATTATGCCTGGTTAGATACGTTTGATATAACCCCATTTATTACTCAAGTAACCAATAATCCTGTTCTTTCTATCCTTACTCAAGTTGGTCATGATGGACGACGTGACGGGTGGGTAGTGGATTATACAGAACTCACTGTTACAGGAGAGCAGACTCCTGTTCCTGAACCAGCCACTTTAGTTCTTTTTGGCACTGGTTTACTAGGGATTTTCAGATATTCAAAAAAGCATCTCTCGGAATAATTACAGGGTATAGATTATTTTAACAAAATCAGAAGGACGATACTTTCTCTAGAGAGTTAGGGGAGGTATATATCGTACCTGCTGCTCTTGCCATCCAAAACATAGCTTGGTCGGGGACCCTCTATGGCCGGAGCTTTCCTTGGTCTTTTTACAACAATTCTTGATGGTGCGTGATTAAGAGCAGCATGCAAAAGTTCGGTATCATCAAGATCTTTACCAACCACATCACGCAGTATTCGCATTTCTTTTTTTACCAAGGCTGTTTTTTCCCTTGCCGGATGCATGGGATCCAGATAAATAACTTCCGGTGCAAATGGGAGGCGTCCTTGTCTTATAATGTCTACTGCATTTCCCTGTATGAGGCTCAAACGTTTTTCAACCACCTCTCGGGTGGAAAGGTTTTGCCTGGCTCGTTGAAGGCCGTCTTCTAAAAGGGCGGCAAGAATCAGTGAACGCTCAGCCATAACAACTGTGCATCCAAGACTGGCGAGAATAAACGCATCTCGACCAAGACCGGCAGTAGCATCAAATACGTTGGGATGTCTCTTCTTTTTCAGACCGATTGCTTTGGCTAACGCTTCTTGCCTTCCACCTCCTTTGAGGCGGCGATAACTCATTGAAGGACCGGTAAAATCAACGAATACAGGACCAGGAGCTCTTGGTCCTGTATATCGTAATTCAAGCCGTTCTTCAGTTAAAACGAGAAGAATTGGTACTGAGGTGTCATTTGGCATTAAAATTGGAAGGCTGAGCGACTGAGCCAGGGCAGAGGCTTTTTCAAATAAATCCGGGCTGGCAGAAGCCACCGCAATATCAGTATGTTGTGGAAGATGATTCATACACGGTCGAATAGGTTGCGTTTTATGTAGGGCATCTTATAATCCACACAGATTTCAGACTACCTGTAATTGTCGATTGAAAAGTTAAATCTGATCATAAACTAACCCGCTAATCAAAAACACATAAACCTAAAAAGGATTTTGTTATGAAAAATAAAATTACCATTATCGGTGCTGGCAATGTTGGTGCTACGGCTGCCCATTGGGCTGCTTCACGTGGCTTGGGGGATGTCGTATTACTGGATGTTGTTGAAGGTATTCCACAGGGAAAAGCGTTGGACCTTTGGCAAGCTGGACCGGTTGATGAATTTTGTGGAACTGTAATGGGATCAAATGACTACGCTGATACTGCCGGGTCCGATGTCGTGATTATCACCGCCGGTCTCGCACGTAAACCAGGAATGTCACGGGATGATTTGTTGGCTAAAAATGTTGCCATTGTCAGGACATGCGCAGAAGAAGCAGCCAAGCACTCACCGGACTGTGTTATGATTGTAGTAACAAACCCGATTGACGCAATGGTCTATACTGCTTTTCAAGTAGCCGGGCTTCCGAAAGAAAGGGTTATCGGCATGGCAGGTGTATTGGATTCAGCTCGCTATCGTACCTTTTTGGCAGATGCCCTTGGTGTTGCTCCCCGGGATGTAAGTGCTATGGTCATGGGAATCCATGGAGATAATATGCTTCCATTAGTGCGACTTGCCAATGTTTCCGGTGTACCTATAACGGAATTACTTGGAGAAGATGAATTAGCTGCAATAGTCAAACGTACCCAGCAAGGTGGCATTGAAATTGTCAACCACCTAAAAACCGGCAGTGCATTCTATACTCCCGGTCTTGCTGCTGTTGAGATGACAGAGGCGGTGTTAACCGATAGTAAGCGAGTGCTGCCTTGCGCCGCTTATCTTGATGGCCAGTATGGCTTCTCAGGTTGCTTCTTGGGAGTTCCTTGTGTGTTGGGTGAAAAAGGGGTTGAGCGAATTTTAGAATTCACTCTCACCGAGGAAGAGCAGGATGCCATGAAGGTTTCTGAAGCTGCGGTGCGTAAGCAAATGGCAGACACCGGACTATAAGAGTGCAAAGTTAAAAGTTCAATGTGCAAAATGAAAGGAAGAAAAAATCTAACTTTACATTTTACACTTTGAACTGTTTTAGGAGTATAGATTGGTCTCAAAAAATCCCATTAATGAGGTTTTAGAAGAGCTGGCTGCAGACAGTTGCGGCCCTCTGGACCTTTTGCCCCAGGAAGAACTGGTTGAAAAGCTCATCGAACTGGATGTGTCTGGTGTTCCGGCAGGTCCTGAGGTATTGACCGATGGTCTTGCATCTTTGGCAGCTCAATTAGCCACTATTAATACCGAAGATGTCGAAGTCGTTGTTTTTGGTGGGGGGACGGGCTTGTCCAATGTTATTGGTGGAGACTCTCGAACTCCTGGCTGGTCCAAAGATCCTTTTCAGGGGGTTAAGTCTCTTTTCCCAAATACACGATCAATTGTATGTGTTACTGACGATGGCGGTTCCACTGGCGAGTTGCTTAAAGATCTTCCACTCATTGCTTTGGGTGATATTCGTCGGGTTCTCCTGTCTTCTGTGCAGCAAGAAAGGCTGGCAGACCATTACGGTTTGGGGAGAGGAGGGGCTGAGATTGTTGCCCGGATTCTCTTTGGTTTATTTAATCATCGATTCACTATCGCACCTGATTCAATTGAAAGCCTGTTGAAAAATGCTCAAGTTGAGCTTTCTCTTTTACCCAAAGAAATGGCAGAGGGAATACAGCAATTACTTGAACTTATCTTTACTGATGAGCGTTTTCAAAATCCTCTTAAGAGGCCCCATTGTTTGGGAAATTTACTGTTGGCGGCATCTATATATTTGGGGGTTGAGTCAGGGTATTCCGTCACACCAGCACAAGTCCTGCAAGGATTAAAAACTATAGCTGAACTCATTGGGGCACTGCCGGAAGCAGTCCTGCCGTGTACTACTACCCCAGCAAATTTAAAGGCTTTGTATGCCAATGGGATACTGGTTACCGGTGAGAACAGATCTGGTAGTGCCAGAAGAGGTTTTCCCCTTGACAGGGTTTTTGTTGAATTTGCCCAGCAACCTCATGTGCCAGAAGAGGTCATAGAGGCCATTGGTAGAGCCCAGATCATTGTTTTTGCACCAGGCAGTCTGTTCACTAGTATAATTCCCATTCTTCAAGTACCGAGCCTTACTGAGGCAATTCGTAAAAATACCTCCGCACTGAAAATTCTGGTTACCAATTTATGGGTACAAAAAGGTGAAACAGACCTAGTACGTGAAAATCCACGAAGACGTTTTTATGTTTCAGATATGATTCATGCCTATCATCGAAATATACCTGGTGGCTTAAAGGGTCTTTTTGAAACAATGCTTGTCCTTGATCTTCACGATATCCCAGGCAGTGTTTTGCAGCGATATGCTTTGGAGGACAAAATACCAATCTATCTGGACAAGACAAGGGTACGGCAAATGGGATTTAATCCATTTGAGACACATATATTTTCCCGACAGGCATTAATGGAAAGAGGAGTCATCCAGCATGATCCTACTTCTTTGGCAAAAGCACTACGCGCTGTATGGGCGACCCGGGATTATGTTCCAAGTCGGCAGAAATCGGCCTTACCCGCTGCCTATGCTATGCAATCTCCTATAGTCAGGGAGGATAAATGTACTCCAGACCAGCGAATTGCCATGATGCTTCCTCTTGTAGAAAAAATGGCAATGGACGATAAAGTTCGCTCGGCCGTCCTTGATATTCTTTGGCGTTACTGGGATATTCCTGTGTCACATCTTGAATTTATAGAAGGAATTGAACTTGTTGATGCCGAAGAGTGGCCCCGAAGTCAAAAATGGGATAACATTGCCTCATTTTATGATCCTGATACTCGGCTAATTAAAATTAAGGAAGAAGTTTTTCAAAGACCATATCGCTTTGAATTTTCTTTTTTAATTGGCTTGGGGCAATCGCTGTTGGGGAATTATGCCCAAACAAAAGAAGTACTTCCTGTAGAAGAAAATGGTGAAAGTCTTGGTTCGATGTATAGGCTTCTATTGCGACCAGTTAGCAACCGGTGTTGTTTTTTAGATGAACAAGATTTGTCACATTTTCTCTTTCTTTCGAGAATGAGACCTTCAACTCAAGACCCTTCTCTTTTTACCCGTCTGGTGAATAGTGACGAGGGTTTTACTCCTCCAGGTCTGTTTTTTGGTCTTACATATGTTTGGTATCTGGATAATCGCTTCTCCAGTCATATTGATTATAAAATGGCGGTTTCCAGGATGGCAGTTTCCGGGGTGATCCCCTATCATGCAAAGACAGTGAATCGTCGTCGTGATATTGTTGATTTTTTCAGGAAAACCGTTTTTTGTCACACTGACCCGGCTTATGAGGAAAAGCAGATGAAGCTGAATGAGGATTAGACACCTCGTTGCTCCTTTGGCCATAGAATTTTATGGAGTTGTATTTGCAGGCGTATCGGCAGGTTCTCTTTTAGAATCCAATCAGCCAGGTCTTGCGCCGCCATCCTTCCGGGTACAGGTGAAAACAGGATGTCCGGAACATTATTCCCAGCTCGAATTTTCGGCAAATACTGACGCAGTAGATCAACAGCCCAATCAAAATCCCTCTTAGAAGAGAGCACAAATTTCAGATTGTCCTGGCATGTGAGGCCCTGCAGATTTCCCAGGTCATTTTTCTCATGCATTCCACTGTCAGGACATTTGAGATCCATGATTTTAATGACATTTTCTGGGATTTTATCCATCGGTAGACTGCCATTTGTCTCAATGAGGACAGTGCGGCCGGCATGAAGGAGGGAATCCAGCAGTGGGTATATATTCTCCTGCAAGAGAGGTTCCCCACCGGTAATTTCGACTATGGCATGAGGATGCTTTTCACAATATGCCAGGATCTCCTGTAATGGGTAATCCTGTCCTTCTTCCTCGTAAGTGTAAGTTGCGTCGCAATAATTGCATCTCAGATTACACCCGGAAAGGCGAATAAAAATGCACGGCATTCCAGCCCAAGTGGATTCCCCTTGGATGGAATAAAAAAGCTCAGAAATTTTTAATTGTAACTCAGCCGCCACGGTATATTACACCAGCAGTATCTGTCTCTCGAACTTCAATACTGTATGGACGATAGCGATCAGTGGTGAGAATTTTCTCAAGCTCTCGAAAGATATAGACAGCGATATTTTCCGAAGAGGGATTCTCTTCAGTAAAGGCTGGATGCTCATTCAGATCCAGGTGATCAAGGTTGTCCATGACCTTGTTCACCGCATTTTTCACTGTTCTAAAGTCAATTGCCATACCAAGCTCATCCAGGTTGTCGGCTCGGACAGTGGCCCGCACCTTCCAATTATGCCCATGTGGTTTTTCACAATTACCTGGATAATTACGCAGATGGTGCCCGGCTGAAAAATGGGTATCAATAAAAATATCAAACATGATTCTCTTCCTTAAGTTGGAGTTAATTCTAAAACAGTGCAGCTGTTTTTTAACTTTTTATTAAAATAGGGATTGTGGCATTGAAAATACAGTGTTTTTCTGCTTTATTACGCCACTTTCCTTTTTAAGCGGTTGGGCGGTAGACGGGATATCCCTGTCTTAGCCGAATCGAAACCAGTTAGTGCTTGACCAGAAATGACCTTTTTGCTCTGATGCCCATATCGGTCAGATAAGCGCAGACATCGAAATAACCTATTTCTGAACAGACACATATTAGAGGACACAATGGCTTTAATTTCGCCTTTCCGCGGGGTCCGATATAATCCGCAAAAGGTTTCCAATATCGAAAATGTAGTTACACCTCCCTATGACGTCATAGATCAGCAGAATGAAGCCATGTTGATGGCAAAAGATCCATATAACATGATTCGTTTAGATCTTGGCAAAAAAACTTCCGGTGCTGAAGAAAATGAGCAGCGTTACATTGCCTGTAAGGATTTGTTGACAGAGTGGGAGGGGGATAACGTCCTCATTCGGGATGAGCAACCTTCCATTTATATATACAACATTGAGTATTCCCATCCAACGAAAGGAAGGCTTACCAGAAAAGGTCTTGTCTCCCTCATTGGCTTGGCTGAATTTTCTGAGGGTATCGTAAAGCCCCATGAAAAAACTTTTGGCGGAGTCATTACTGACCGCCTTCGATTATTGGAAACCTGCCAGACCCAGTTCAGCCAGATTTTTTCATTCTATTCCGATCCCGAGAACATGGTGAACAGCAGCCTTGCTGGCGCTTGTGATGAACCTCCCATCTATAGCATGGAAGATTCCGATGGCTGTGTTCATTCATTTTGGAAACTCGATGACCTCAAGGTTATTGCCAAAATTCAGGATTTTTTCTGGGGGAAATCTGTCTATATTGCTGATGGACATCATCGCTATACCACTGCATTGCAGATGCAAAAACGATGTCTGGAAGGAAATGGAGAGTTGGCAGAGGATAATCCTTTCAACTTCACCATGATGTATCTCTGTTCCATGGAAGATGAAGGTCTCACTGTTCTTCCCACTCACCGGCTTGCCAAATTACCAGAGAATGGAGAACTCGCTGGGCTTTTGGAAAAGTTAAAGCCTGTTTTTTCAATTGAAGAAATCGGTGGTGGTTCAAGAGAAGTTTTGATTGCTGAAACATTATCACGCATGGAAGAAGGGGCCGGGGATTCGGTCCTCCTTGGTTTTTATCATCCTTCTGAAGATAGATCTTTTCTACTCACCCTTAAAGACGGGGCCATGGATGACATCTTTGGTGATCGTCATCCCCTGGCATTGCGCCAGCTCGATGTTGTTGTGTTGTCTGATCTGGTTATTGAAAATTGCCTGGGCCTTTCCCACGATAGATGTGCCAATGAGAATCTTGTTGAGTACTTCAGCGATCCAGATGAAGCGTTGGATCGGGCGGTGAAAGGAACGGGTAATGAGGTTGAAGGGGAACCCGTTCTTTTTTTGATGAATCCCACCGCAGTGAGCCAGGTGCAGGAGGTGGCGGATGAAGGATTGGTCATGCCCCATAAATCCACCTACTTCTATCCGAAAATCTTAACTGGTTTGGTAATGAACAAGATTTTGCCGGATGAAAGCGTTTGTCTGAAAGTGGGCGCTTAGTTCTTTTACAAAAAACTAAGTTAAAATATTCTCTTATAATGGATACCAGAACCACCGTTCGAGGTCTCCTACATGGACTACGGAAGCCGCTGAGGTTGTTCGATTAGCTTCAGACACGACTTTGTTTTCCCGAAAGATCACTTCACGTAGCTCGAACCGGGCTTCCCACCGTATTCCATTCTGGAAACATCGAACGGTATTATTTGATTCAATGGAATCTTTTCAAAAAGAAGCGGAACTGAGCCTCGACAGTTTGTTTGAAGGGAAAATATCGTGTCTTCAGTCCCGGCAGGGGTATCGTTTTTCAGTAGACGCAGTCCTTTTGGCACATTTCTTTACTCCCAATTCTAATGATCGGATTCTTGATCTCGGAACCGGATGCGGGATCATTTCTCTCATTCTTACCTATCGATGGCCAACAGCTAGATTATGCGCCTTTGAATTACAACCGGCCTTGGTGGAATTGGCTACACGTAATGCTGTGGAGAACAGCCTGGATGACCGTATTCAGGTAATCGAAGGCGATCTGCGCCAGATCGCAAAGCATGTAAAATCAGCAACATTTGATTGGGTTGTGTGTAATCCTCCCTATGGAAAAAAGAATGCCAGCCGGCTTAATGTAAATGACGAGAAGGCCATTGCACGCCATGAGATTTTTACAGACCTAAAGGAAGTTGTTAAAGCAGCCAGGTTGGCTCTTAAAGATGGTGGCAGGGCATGTTTTGTGTATCCAGCCCCACGGTCATGTGAGTTGTTACAGGTATTACCAGAACATGGCCTTGAGCCAAGACGATTGCAAAAAGTACATGCGTATCCTGGAAGTGATGAGATACTTGTACTTGTGGAAGCTGAAGCAGCTGGAGAATCAGGATTGGAAGTGCTATCTCCATTCAATGCGAATTCCAGACGATCCCGACCACCCATTCCATTTGATTCCGGCCACTGA
>CAYUCH010000086.1:0-13553 GCA_964443295.1 uncultured Desulfobulbia bacterium
TTTGTATTTATAATGGAGGCGGCGACCGGAGTCGAACCGGTGAATAACGGTTTTGCAGACCGCTGCCTTAGCCACTTGGCTACGCCGCCTGGGTACATTTCCAGGAAGGCAGCAATTCTAAACGCAGTTCTCTTTTTTGACAAGAGAAATATTAGTATAAAATTACTTTATTGGAGGGGCGATTACATAGCCCTTATTAAGCGTGAGTGAACCTAATACAAATAATGTTGCTCAGTCCGGCCAATCATTGGATGGACTTCAGAGCCAACTTGGCTATTCTTTTCAACAAAGTAGTCACCTACAAACTGCTTTATGTCATTCCTCTTTTGCCTTTGAGCAAACCCACGGTATACAAGAGAATAATGAAGTGCTGGAATTTGTTGGCGATGCGGTACTCGACCTGGCGGTGGGAGAAATTCTGTTTACTACATTTCCCAATGTTCGAGAGGGGGAGTTGACCAGGATGCGTGCCTTTTTGGTCAATGAGGCGAGTTTGGCATCCCTGGCCCGTGATCTTGATCTGGGTGCATATATTGCCCTTGGTAAAGGAGAAGAGGGGACTGGGGGGCGCGATAAGCCGTCTATTTTGGCTTGCGCCTATGAAGCTGTAATTGGCGCTGTATTTGTTGATGGTGGATATGAAGCGGCCCGTAAAATTGTATTTCGACAATTTTCGTCACTCATTTCCCGCGGAAAGCAAACCATGTTGGAGGCTGATGCCAAAAGCAGGTTGCAGGAAATGGTCCAGGCCCAATTTGGTGAAGCACCAACCTATTATTTGGAAAAAGAGGAAGGGCCGGATCACCAAAAGGTATTCACCGTATCGGTGCAATTCCAAGGGCGCACCCATGCAGTTGCCACTGCCACCAATAAAAAAGAAGCTGAGCAGCGGGCGGCAGCTTTGGCGATTGACGGATTTGAAGACACTTAAAGCCGAGGTAACCTCCCTCAATATGCCATCTGAATTAGAGATCGACTACCATCATGTCCCCGTATATTATTCCATTTTTCATAGTTCATGAAGGATGCCCGTATCGTTGCATTTTCTGTGATCAACGGCAGATATCCGGTAGTATTACGCCTGTTTCAAAGCAAAGTATTATTGATGAAATTGAGGCCAGGCTTGCTGCGCCACGTCGCAATCCAGAATCAGCTATGCAAGTCGCCTTTTATGGAGGGACATTCACCTCATTGTCTCGGTCCCGACAGGATGAATTGCTTGGCGCTGTGCAACCATATCTTAATGTCGGCAAGATCCAATCCATTCGTATTTCCACTCGACCAGATGAAATAGATTCAGGAACTGCTGAATATCTTTTTGAGCGTGGGGTTCGGTTAGTTGAGCTCGGTGTGCAGTCCATGGATTCAAATGTGCTTGAAGCAAGTGGTAGAGGGTACACACCGGAACAGGTGGAGAAGGGTTTTGAAAAATTGCAAAACGGCGGAATGGAAGTAGGAGCCCAATTAATGGTGGGGTTACCCGGAGAAACCACCATCGGTGCCATTGCCGGAGCACGCCATCTAGTAAATTTGAAGCCAGCCTGTGTGCGTCTTTATCCAACTCTGGTTGTGGGGGGCAGTGAGCTGGAAAAAGATTATACATCAGGTCTTTACAGGCCTCTTTCATTGAATCATGCTGTGGCTCTTACCACCAAGTTAAAAAAGATTTTCGACGAGCACGGTATCCCCGTCATTCGTATAGGTCTCCAGGCTGGAAAATCATTGGAGGACAACTTGGTGGCCGGTCCTTACCACCCATCCTTTGGCGAATATGTGAAATCACGGATGCTTTTTTTACGAGTAAGGGCACAACTCCACGCACAGCGAGGTCAAGCTAACCTGCAACTTTCATTGGCCGCCACCGATGAATCCCTGTTTCGAGGTCCTGGTAATTGCAATATTAAGCGCCTCAACACCTTGGGGTTGATGGATGGAGTTGAGCTGAAGTTTAACCTGTACCAGCAACGTAATACTGTGCAGATTGAAAGGGTGTAAGGCAATATGGTCTTATAATTCTTGTTTTTTATGCATAACCTGTAAAATGATCGCCAGCCCTGCAGACAGCAGGCAAAGCACTGCCGCCAGGGTGAATGCGGCTGCATAGCTGCCTGTCACCACTTTTGCGAAGTTCCCAGCTGCAATTCCTGTTACGCCTGCAATACCATAAGATGTGAAAATCCAGCCATAGTTTGCGCCAAGATTTTTTGCCCCAAAAAAATCTGCAGTTGCGGAGGGGAAGAGGGCAAAATTGCCGCCAAAATTAAACCCGACCATCGCCGCCCCGATACTGAGAGCTGCTTCTGTTTTCATTCCGGCAAGAAAAAACATAATCCCCGCCTGGAGAAGAAACATGGCGACAAATGCAGGGGTGCGGCCTATCTTGTCCGAGATGAAACCCCAGACTATCCTGCCGATGGCATTGAAGATGGCGAGTAGCCCGACAGCTGCAGCTCCTTTCAGCATCAAAGCGCTGGTTTCAGAACTACTTAAGATTTTGCCTGCCTCATTAGCCGCTGCAACGAGCTGTTCACCAGCAAATACCTTGATGATGCCTATAACCATGAGTCCAGCCATGGCGCCACTGAAGAACATCATCCAGAGGAGATAAAAGGCTGGTTTCTTGAGCGTTTCTTGCCAGGTAGAATCAGGCAGAATCGTCTTAGTTGTAACCGGCGCAGTTGAGGGGGGATTGCTGAGCAGGAATGCACCGGCTGTGACGCCAACAATGCAAACAATCCCATGCATAATAAAAAACGGGAAAATTCCCTGTTCTCCGATAAAGCCTAATGCTCCCCATTTCTGGCTGAACAAATAGGCGCCTAGACCAAATCCAGCCACTGCAATTCCACTCACTAATCCTTTTTGCTCAGGAAACCATTTCACCAACGCGGCAATGGGGCAGACATAGGCAAAACCGATCCCAGCCCCGGCCATAAATCCAATCGTGCCCCATAACAAGAGGAGCCGGTCCATTTCCGCAATCTTTCCAACATACTGATTACCCAGCATGATACTGGCCACAATACACGTTGACATAATACCCATAGGTGCGTAACGGACAATGACCGACTCCTTGTCCAAATGACCGAAAAAGGTATCAAAAAGCATGAGGATGAGAAGAGTCACCACACCGGCAAAAAGTGCATGGGCGAGATAAAAGACAATGGCATTTGTCATGAGTCCTGCATAGATGAAACCGCCGCCCATCAGAAAACCGCCGATGATCGCCGGTATCCTGGGACCTTTGATGTCCTGTACACGTCCGGCAATGACCATAACGGTAGCAAAGCTCAAGATACAAATCGAAAAGGCATACTTTAGGGTGCCCTGCTGTTTTGCAGTCTCAACTTTTACGGCAGCCTCATTCATTACAACAATGGCTCCTTCTTCAAAGGTTCCTGCGGCAATCTGCGTAGCTTTCTGTGCCTCTGTGATAATGGTCGGGAAAATGTTTGAGGTTAATGGTTCCCAAAAGATGCTATAGCCATAAACCGTGCCAAGGATGAGCTGTACAAGGATCGCGCCTGCTAGAACCTGAAAACGTTTGCCTTTGCCAGATTCTGTTACGGTAGCTGCATCTGTCGCCATGAATTTCCCTCCTGTTGAGAATAAATTAATCGTAATATCGATTATCGGATGGAAAGCTTACGAAAGTCAAGCGGGAAGAAATGTACAGGAAATTATGATGTGATCTCGGGTCTGAGAAACAGCCCCTTGTTTTTTGATGGTTTCCTCAAAGTGACTATTTTTTTACAGCTTTGAATGAGGCTCGATGAGGGGCAGGGTATCCCTCGATGGTGAGCCTCTGGTCATTGGGATCAAGAAAGTCAGCCAGGGATTCAAAGGTCATCCATTCCGTGCGGCGTTGTTCATCCGTGGACAATGGGTATGAGCTGATTAACTCAATGGTATCATAACCAGCCCGTCCAAGCCAGTTACGAAGACAGGGGGCAGTGGGGACAAAATAGGTTCCAGGTACTTTTGCATATCGTCCTTCCGGAAAAAGGGCCATGGGCTCGTCACCGGGAATAATTTGTGATTCTACAATGAGGGTGCCGCCGGGCTTAAGGGCCTCTTTGACATTGCGGAGAATAGTAATGGGTGAAGCATGATGATACAGGATGCCCATCAGGAAAATAACGTCAAAGCTCTGTTTGAAGAGATGAATGTGTTCTACGCCTAGAGTCTCTATGGCCAGATTGGCAAAGCCTCCCAGGCGATTAAGAGTCTGGAAGGCGAAATAATGCTGTAAAAAGGGCTCGAATCCTAAGACAAATCGCGGTGCATCGGCAGTCATCCGGAACATATAATATCCATTGCTGCACCCGATATCGGCGACCACCTTATCTTTAAGATCGGGCAAGGCCGGGGCGATGTGCTGCCATTTTCGATCACTGCGCCATTCAGCATCCACCGGAATCCCGAAAATTTCAAAGGGCCCTTTACGCCAGGGCATAAAATCCTTCAGGGCTGTAAAGACAAGCTCTGTGTCCTTTTGGTCAATGTCATCGGTCCGGCCAATTTTTACCGCATCACCGGACACATCAACCCACTGTGCCTTAAGATGGGCCAGGGATTCCATGGGTACCCGGTACCGCTCAATTCCCTTTTTATCCTGGGACAGAAAATGGTCTTTTTCAGCAAGCAGAGCAGATATGGCTTCCAGGTCTGCATGGGGGAATGCTTTTAAATAGTCTCGTGTCATATTTAATCGTAGGCTTTTCAGCAGCACTCCATCTTTTCACGATCAGGCAGGCTCATAGAGGAACTACTCTAATTCTGCACCCTGCCTGAAAAAAACAGAGGCACTGTTGAAAAGCTAATTCCTTTTTTTAAAAAAAGATTACTTGCCAAACCTGGATGTCTCGTTCTTTACAGCCATATATGAGACAAAATTATACCACTGAAAAAATGTTTCCACCCTCGTGAAACCAGATTGTTTAAGAAGATTGATGTTTTCTGAAATGGTCAGGGGAATAAGCACATTTTCCAAGGCCTGCCGTTTTTTACTGATCTCTATCTCGGAGTATCCTTGGTATCTTTTGAAATCTTCGTGGAAATGGGCAAAATGCTGCGATAAATCATGGTCGTGGGCCTTGATTTTTTCACTGAAAATGAGACAGCCACCAGGCCGGAGGGAAGAGTGGATTTTTTTTAAGACTTCCAGTCGATGGGCCGGTTTAATAAATTGCATTGTGTAATTGATGATGATGGCGCCGGCGTTTTCCGTTTCAAAAGAGGTCAGATCCCCTTCTGCAAAACGACAAGATAGGCAGTCTTGATGTTCTGCTAGTTTTTCCTCGGCTTTTTCGAGCATTGCCGGTGAGTTATCAAGTCCGATAAAATTAATCTCGTGGCTGGTGAAATGTTCGGCAAGGACAAGGGTGCATCCTCCTGTCGAGCATCCCAGGTCGTACACAGTGTCACCAGATTGCAAGAGGGTTTCCAAAATTTGGCCCGTCATGCGAATGACTTCATGGTAAAAGGGTACCGAGCGACTGAGCATGTCATCGAATACCGAGGCAACGTGATGGTCAAATCGAAAGATTGATGGTGAATTTTCCTGGGCAAAAAGGGCGTCTTTTTTCATGAAAGTTAGTGTGTTCAGTGGGATGAAGAGCGGCTTACTGCTCCAGCTTTTTTTGAATCGCGAGCAGATCACGCCAGGTTGCCTTTTTCATTTCTGGGTTTTTCAATAGAAAAGAGGGGTGAAATGTTGGCATGAGCGGAATGGACCGGCAGTTATGGAATCGGCCTCGCAATTGAACCAGACGCTGATTTGACTGTAATAAAGTTTGCGTTGCCAATGGTCCCATTGCACAGATAACTTTTGGTGCTACCGCAGCAATTTGCTGAAAAAGATAGGGCAGACAGGTGGTGATTTCCTCGGCAGTGGGAGGTCGGTTATTGGGAGGATGGCATTTTACCAGGGTTGTAATGTACGTTTTTTCCCGGCTTAGTTTTATGGCTTTTAGCATATTGGTGAGCATTTCACCTTCCGGACCCTGGAATGGTTCACCTGTTAGGTTATCTTCAGGCCCAGGCCAATCACCTATTACCATGAGTTCCGGAGAAACAGGGCCGTTGCCGGTAATAATTGATTTTCGGCCTTTATGCAGTAAACATTGTTCGCATCCCTGCATGCTCTCCACTATGGCCTGGAGGTCTGCGGTGGGACGCGGGCTTGGCATTTTTATTTTTTGAGGGGCGGACGCGGGTGTTTTTTTAACTGATTCGGCAGGGCGGAGAAAAGAGTGAAAGATCCCTTTGGCCGGGTATTTTTCAACTCCTAAAAGTTTTTGGTAAAGAAGGAAGCGTTTTGCCTCCTGCAGCAGTTCGATTGTTGTGTTATCCATGTTGCTTCTGGTACAGCTCTTATTATTTTGATTCTGCAGGGCCTATGTCTCAATGTCTCCAAAACTTGTTTGTCGGTATGACAGACAGGCTACTCTACTCAGTTTGATCTGTAGATATGTACAGGCTGGTTTTCTACCATATGCGGTTCAGGTTTACCAAAGAAAACTACTTCCTTGTTTTTTATAGATCAAATTTGCTGGTTTGACGGTTGAAAAGTTGTAAAAAATTTCGCTTAGGTTAAAGTAAGATGTTTTTAACATAAAATTAATAGTTGTAAGTGTCGCACATCCGGAGCAAGCAGTGGAAACGGGAATCAGCAAGTTAAAAGATATACGTAGTTCTTCAGGGCGCACGGGGGGAGTTGTTCGTAGCCTGGAGGAACAGCTTGAATCTCGTATTAAGCAGTTGGAAAGTGAAAATAAATGTTTACGTATGGAAGTGGATCTTCACAGGCTTCGTGAAGAAGAGATGAAACAGCTCCAATCTCAACTTCTTCACGCCCAAAAAATGGAATCAGTCGGTCGGTTGGCAGGCGGTGTGGCCCATGATTTCAACAACCTGTTGACCACCATAATTGGCTATGTCGATCTCACCCGTCTCACTTCTGATACGGATCCGGATTCCATCATCCAAAAGAATTTAAACATTGTAAAAAGCACCTGCGAAAAAGCTGCTTCTCTTGTTCGGCAATTATTGGCTTTTTCTCGAAAGCAGGAAATGGAAATGCGGCCCGTGGATCTCCGAAGACTTTTGGATGACCTATCCAAAATGCTTCAACGGCTTATTGGTGAAGATATTGCATTTCATTTAGATAATAACTGTATGTCTCAGGTATTTGCCGATCCATCGCAACTTGAGCAGGTTTTTATGAACCTGGCCATTAATGCCAAAGATGCCATGCCCACAGGTGGAAGTTTAACCATTGAGACAACAGAAATCGATCTCGACGAGACCTTTACCCGGGGGCATGCTGGCACATTGCCTGGTAAATATATCAAAGTCAGGGTTACTGATACCGGCGAAGGCATGTCCACTGAGCTGCAAGAGAATATTTTTGAGCCGTTTTTTACAACCAAGGAAATCGGTAAAGGTACTGGTCTAGGCCTGGCGACAGCATTTGGTATTATTGAGCAGCACAAAGGCATAATAAGAGTTCACAGTATTCCCAAACAGGGTACGACCTTTTCAGTGTTTTTGCCGGTCACCGAGTCAGATTCTATCGATGAGGCCCTTAAAAAGCGAAAATTGTTAGTGGAAACAGCGAATTATGAAGGGTCTGCCAGTGTCATGGTGGTTGATGATGAAAAAGATCTCTGTGAATTGGTCGGTAAAACTCTCGAGCAAATCGGCTATCAGGTGATAACGGCCAATAGTGGGCAAGAAGCATTGGCCATTATAGATGATGGTGACGAAACGGTGGATCTCTTAGTGACCGATATGGTAATGCCTGGCATGAACGGTTCTGAGTTGGCTCGCCGTTTGGGCTCCACCCGTCGCATGATGAAGGTTATATATATGTCGGGCTATCCGGCCGATGTTGTAGAAGAACACGGTATTCACCCCAATCGGGGAGATGAATTTATGCAAAAGCCTTTTACTCCAGAGCAGCTCATCCACAAAGTACGTGAGGTACTTGAGGGGTAGTGGCCAACAACCCTTTGAAAATTTAAAGATGAGAAAGTAATGGGAAGGCCTGCAGTCTGTATTGTTCTGGTGGAACCCCAGGGAGATAGAAATATTGGTTCGGTTGCCCGGGCCATGATGAATTTTGCAGTTGATGACCTGCGCCTTGTAAATCCTGTAGCAGATCATCTCTCCCTTGACTCGCGGCACATGGCGGTCCGGGCGGCTGATTTACTTGAGCAGGCTGATGTATATGATGATTTGGCCACGGCCCTGGCTGACTGCAATCTGGCCATTGGCACTACCCGCAGGCATGGTAAGTATCGAGAAGATTGTCTGTTGCCTTCTGAAGTAGCTGAGCGGGTGGCTAAACAACCCGCAGAGAGCCGTGTTGCCTTTGTTTTTGGTCGGGAAGATTCTGGCCTTTCCACGGCAGAACTGGATTTTTGTCAGCATTTTCTTACTATACCCAGCAGTGCGCAATTGCCATCACTGAATCTTTCCCATGCGGTTTCCATTTGCCTGTACGAATATTTTTCCACCAATCCCCATGATGCCATCGATCTTTCAGCCACATTGAGCCTCGCACCTGCCAGGGAGGTGGAAAGTATGTTTGAGCATATGCGTCGTACGCTACTGGATATAGAATATCTCGATCCCCAGAATCCAGACCATATTTTACGGACCTTTCGTCGTATATTTGGGCGGGCAGGATTGTCTGAACGAGACGTGCGTATTTTACATGGGTTGTGGAGCCGGATTGACTGGATTGACGGAGAGAGACGGAAAAATGGGCAGGTTGAAGACTCAAATTGAATGGAGGTTGGTCTAAAATTTACTCAACTTTTCCTCTCTTTGTATGCTACCCTAAATTATGGATGTTTCCCAGGTAGCACACGGAGCTGGGCAGTTTCAGAGTTCCACGATCAATCTTCTTCTGGTCATGGTCCTGGTATGGACCGCCGGCGTGGTTTTTCGTAAAATTCACCAACCACCATTGCTGGGCGAGCTCTTGGCCGGCATTATTTTTGGGCCTACTCTATTGGGCATTATCGGCCCGGATCCCACCCTCACAGTATTGTCTGAACTGGGTGTGTTTTTCATCATGTTTTATGCAGGTCTGGAGACGAATCCCACTGATCTTGTAAGAAATGTCAGACTTTCTTTTTGGGTTGGCGCCGGCGGGGTGATTGTTCCCTTTGCCATGGGGTATTTTACCTGCGTTTTTGCTGGCATGACTGTTCCCCAAGCTCTTTTTGTCGGCCTTGGTCTGTCCATCACTGCCATTGCCATAAATGCTCGCGTTCTGAATGATTTGTCTCTCCAGCATTACCGGGTTACACCTGTGATTATGGGAGCTTCCATTGTTGATGATGTTTTGTGTCTGGCCCTGTTCAGTTCTATTGTGGGGATGACTGTGGAAGGGAATAGCTTTTCAATCACAGGATTGATTATTGATGGCTGTCAGGTCCTTCTCTTTTTTGCGGTAACTTTTTTTCTCGGCATTCATCTGGTACCCAAGTTATCACAATTTCTCTCAACCCGGGAGGCCAAGGGGTTCACCTTTTCATTGATTATTGCTTTGGTTTTTGGCTTACTCGCCGAAATGGCCGGGCTTCATATTATGATCGGTGCTTATCTTGCCGGTCTTTTTGTACGCAAGGCCATTGTGCATAAACCCCTCTTTCAAAAGGTCAACGATCGATTAGTGGCCATTACCTTCGGTTTTTTAGGCCCGATTTTTTTCGTCAGCCTGTCTTTTCACATGACATTTACAATTTTTACAAGCACCCTCGGGCTTCTGCTTCTATTATTTGTGGTGGCTGTTTTGGGTAAAGTAATAGGGGCGGGCGCTGGTGCATTAATGGGCGGCATGAGCAAGCAGGAGTCAGCGGTGATAGGGTGTGCCATGAACGGCAGAGGGGCAGTGGAGCTTATTATTGCCTCCATCGGTTTGGAAGCAGGGCTTATCAACGACACCATTTTCTCCATTTTGGTGGCCATTGCATTTTTCACTACCCTGTTTTCTCCCATCAGCCTTTCATTTTATCTCCAGCGGAATGGCATTAAAGGCCTCCTCTCTAATCCCAAAACGTGATACCAAGTGACAGATATACTCAGCATTACAGTCTTTCTTCTCATAACGAATTTTTTGCCCCCTTTGGCAAGTCTTGTCCTGTCAGATCGGTACAAAAGACCGGTCGACAATGGAATAGCCTGGATTGACCAGCGGCCACTTCTCGGCCCCCATAAAACCTGGCGTGGTGTTTTGGCTACCCTTTTAGTCGGCCCCTTCTTCTTTCCAATGCTCAGCGTAAGTTGGCCCGTGGCTTTTATCGGGTCATTGCTTGTTGTTTTGGGCGACCTGTTATCAAGTTTTATCAAAAGGCGTTTCCAGATTGCCAGCGGTTCTCCGATCTTTTTGTTGGATCAAATTTTTGAAGGATTATTCCCCCTATTATTTTTAGGTAAGATGCTTGGTATTTCCTGGTGGCAGGGAAGTATTGTCCTATTGATTTTTGTTCCTCTGGCCCATTTTGGCGCTTATTTTTGGAAGATAATTATTTACCGGCCGCCAATGGAAAATTATCTTCGCATTGTTCGTTCTACCGTGCGGTTAAAAGAGTGGCGGGCCTGTCATACTCCGTTGGCTCGCTGGCAGGTGTATTTCCATTTTCCGGATTTTCTTTTTCACCGCGTGTGGCTGGTTTCCGTATTTCAGGCCTTGGGGATGTATGAGCGAGGCAAAAAAAACGCCTTGCAGGTTTGTATAGAAGAACCGCAATGTGCTTTACCTGATTTGCCACCAGCCTTTGATGGCTTCAGAATTCTCTTTCTATCAGATTTACACTTGGATGGAATAGATGGGCTTGACGAGGAAATTGTCCGTAAAATTAAAGGGTTAGAGTATGATGTTTGCTTGCTGGGCGGTGATTTTCGCATGGAAGTTTATGGTCCAACTGCCGCCGCGTTGCGCCGTTTGCGGCGGGTACTCCGTGAAATTAATGCACCATACGGTGTTTTTGGGGTGTTGGGGAACCATGATTGTATCGAGATGGTTCCAGATTTAGAAGAATCAGGCATGCTTGTGTTGATTAATGATTCATGGTTGTTGGAAAAAGATGGCCAACAACTGTGGATAGTTGGGGTGGATGATCCCCATTATTATAAAGTCCATAATGTACCCATGGCCTTTGAAAAAGTGAATAAGGACAGTTGTAGTGTTTTTTTGGCCCATTCACCTGAAATATATGAGAAAGCCGAATATCATGGTGCCTCCCTATACCTCTGTGGACACACCCACGGTGGGCAAATTCGTTTACCTAATGGTTTTGCACCATTAACCAATAGCAGGGCTCCACGGTTTACCGCTGCAGGTCAATGGCGTTTTGGTAAAATGCTTGGTTATACCAGCAGAGGCGTGGGAGCGTCGGGCGTGCCGGTTCGTTTCAATTGCCCGGGCGAGATTTCTTTGCTTACCTTGCGGATTGAAAAAAACGCATGAGGGCAACTAATTTGCAAAATGCTGTGTCTAATGAGTAAGTATCCCAGAGATGTACTATGAAAGTTATTTAGGAAAAAAAGAACTATGGGGGCGGTAGGATGAGATCAATAAAATCCGGTAGTATTTTGATTCTTGCAGCGGTTTTTCTTTTTGGCATGTTGCTGGAGGCGTGTGCGGTCCGTCCCGGGCCACCTCCCCACAGAAAACGGGCATTGAAACGTCCTCCACGACACCGTATGGTCCCAGCTCCAGTGAAAGTAAGACCTCGAGCTCCAAAGCCCGGCCATGTGTGGGTGTCGCGATATAAAACACCTGCCGGTATCGTTGTCGGTGGTTATTATCGACCACCAGCCAAAGTTGGTTTTGTCTGGCGAGATGGATATTGGAATGACGTTGGTATCTGGGTGGCTGCCCACTGGGTACCGGTAAATACAAAGGCAGGTCATGTTTGGGTTGGTGGATTCTGGGATGGGACAGTTTGGATAGATGGTTTTTGGCGTCCTGCCACCAAAAATGGCTTTGCCTGGATAGCAGGCCATCGGAATAAAGGTGGAACCTGGGTGCCAGGCCATTGGAAGAAAAGGTAGATCAAATCAAGATTTTTTTGGAGAAGTTGTTTATACTGCTTGTTTGACGAAATGAATGGGGATTTTTTTGAGAAAATAATTTGGAGTATGTGCTGTGGGTTTAATGTTTCGATTTGTTAAGTGCGTTTTTTATGTATTGGTCCTATCCTTACTCCTCACTGGGTGCAGTAGTGATAATAAGGTTGTCTTGGATAAAACGACCATGAGGCTCAGCTCCCTTGATTCCTTCGAAACCGGTGATCGAAGTCGTCATGTTGTTAAAGATGGGAGTTATATTTATGTAGCAAATCGTGAACAGGGCCTGTTGGTATTGGATGTTTCCAATAATGTGCTATCTCTTGTCACCACCCTTAATTTGAATGGCGAGGGTGAAGACAGTAACGCTGAAGCATATGTGCTTACAATAGTAGAAGACTTTATTTATGTTGCAGCTCAGGAAGAGGGGCTGTTGACCGTCGATGTTTCCACACCAGCTTCTCCAGAGCTTGTTGACACTGACAAAACGGAGAATCAAGGTGTGGCATACTCTGTGACTTCTGCGGATGATAAGCTTTACCTGTGCTCGTTCGGTGGGTTAACGATATTCGATATCAGCGATCCAGGCAATCCGGTGTCGATGGGGACCTATACTGAAGACACTTTAATACTGCATCATTGTGTGGTTGAAGGCAATTATGTTTATGCAGCGAGCGAATCTCTATTTTATGGATATAGTTTTTCTCTTTTTGACATAAGTGATTTTACAGAGCCCAGACTTTTAGGGATAGTTTCAGCTAACGTTCCTAGCAGTGATCCTGACAGTCGTCCTACCAATAATCCTGTTTGGGCAGTGGCTAAGAGGGATAATTATCTCATTGTTGGCAGTGAAGGTAGTGGTCTATTGATCTATGACAGTCAGAATACCGAACAAGAGCCAATTAAAATTCTTGACACCTTAGACGCTTCTAATCAATCAGGTCAAAAAAATAATCAGATAATTCTTCAAGATCAGTACGCTTATATCGCGGACGGTGAAAACGGTATAGTCGTGGTTAACATTCGTGATGTGGCAAACCCATATATAGTAGAACGAATGGAGACAGGAGGCGAGGTTACCGGAATTTTTGTGGATGAAGATTATCTTGTCGCGGCTGATGAAACTACAGGTGTTCATCTTTTCAAAATCAGTGAAGTAGCAGATAGCGACAGTGACGGTGCACCGGATGACGAAGATGTTTTTCCTTTGGATGGGAGCGAAACCACGGATACTGATAGCGATGGAGTTGGAAATAATACCGACACCGATGATGACGGTGATGAAGTTTTAGATGCTGATGACGCCTTCCCGTTGGATGCTAGTGAAACCACGGATACTGATAACGATGGGGTTGGTAATAATGCCGACACCGATGATGATGGTGATGAAGTTTTAGATGATGATGACGCCTTCCCATTGGACGCAACTGAAACCACGGATACTGATAGTGATGGAGTTGGTGATA
>CAYUCH010000086.1:13653-15663 GCA_964443295.1 uncultured Desulfobulbia bacterium
TTCCCATTGGACGCAACTGAAACCACGGATACTGATAGTGATGGAGTTGGTGATAATGCAGATGCCGATGATGACGGTGATGGCAGGACGGATACCACTGATTCCTATCCTCTTGATACTGATAACGATGGCGTAGAGAATGCTGATGATACAGATGACGATGATGACGGAGTCTTAGACACCGCTGATGCCTTCCCTCTGGATGAAGAGGAGTGGGAGGATCTGAATGAGGATGGTATAGGGGATAACTTCCCTGAAAACAGGTTCGCCGTTATCGTAACCAGTATGGGGACTATCAAGCTGGAATTATTTGAAGACCTCGTTCCCATCACCACCAAAAATTTTATTCGTTTGGCCAATGATGGTTATTATGACGGAATTATTTTTCATCGAGTCATCGATGATTTTATGATTCAGGGTGGAGATCCACTCGGCACTGGATCAGGAAATCCTGGATATAATATTATTGATGAATTTCCAAGGAATGAAGATGACGAATTGTTGCTCACCCATGAAGGAGCTGGAGTCCTTTCTATGGCGAATACAGGAGCGCCTGACAGCGGTGGCAGTCAGTTTTTCATTACTTTAGTGGCCACAGCCTGGCTGGATGGAGCCCACACCGTTTTTGGTCGAGTTGTGGAAGGACTTGATGTGTTGCAGGCCATAGGTGATGTGGAAATTGACTCTGGAAACAAGCCGCTCACGGATGTTGTCATGGAGAGTGTGACCATTGTCACAGAATAATCATAAAATTACTCGCGCTTGCATGATGTAAGCTTCGCAAAGAGAAAAACATAAAGGGAATCCGGGGTATAAACCTGGATTCCCTTTTTTATTGGCATGTTTGGGTTTAGGTGTTTTTGTTTCGGGCGAGATGCATGCCACGGTTTACATCAACTTTGGTAAGAAGCAACATCCCAATAATGAAAAAGAGGGCCATGGCCACGATGGAATTTCGGCAGGACCCGGTGATGTCGGTTATGAGGGCAAAAACGAGCGGGCCAAATATGGCCGCGAATTTAGCGCTGATGGCATAGAAACCGAAAAATTCAGCATTTCTGCCTTTTGGGATAAGGGCGGCATAAAGAGAACGGCTGATAGCTTGACTCCCCCCCAATATCAAGGCCACAACAAAACCCAGCACCCAGAATTGCCAATTATGGGTGATAAACCAGGCCCAGACCACCACACCAATAAAACAGATTAAAGAAATAATGATTGACCGTTTGGTACCTATTTTATCAGCTAAACGACCAAAGAGCAGGGAGCCTGGCATGGCAACAAATTGGATCATCAGAAAACATCCGAGAATTGATGCCTGTGAGAGTTGTAACTCATCTTTGGCAAAAACCGCTGCCATCATGATGACTGTTTGGATTCCATCATTGTAAAAGAGAAAAGCAAGGAGGAAGAGTCGAAGATCCGGATAGTCAAGAATTGAACGAAGGGTTTCTAAATAAGATCTCTTGGGTGTTGACGTTATTTGGGCTGGGGTAAGGTGAAATTTACCGGCTAAGGCCCGAAATGTTGGAATAGCAAATAATGCCCACCAGCAGCCAGTCAGCAAGAGGCCAAAACGAGTGGCAACTCCGGGACCACTAAAGCCAAAGAACGCATGTCCCTGGATCAGGGCGAAGACAATCAGCAGGCAGAGTCCACCTCCAATGTAGCCAAAGGCAAAACCACGGGCTGATAGTGCGTTCATACCTTTTTCGCCGCCCAGGTCAGGAAGAAATGCATTATAGAAAATATTGCCGGCTGCAAAACAGAAATTCGCAACAGCGAAGAGGAATGCTGCCAGAATTAAATTGCCGCTCCGGGCAAGGGCAAGCATACATGTGGCTACCGCACCAATTAGGCAGAAAGTGAGTAGAAAGGAATGTCTCATTTGCCGGCGATCGGCCAAAGCACCAAAATAGGGAGCGGAAAGAGCTACCAAGAGGAGGGAAAAGGAAAGAGTTATTGTCAAATGTGGTGTATGAGCTTCAAGCGGCTTTCCTGTCAGGATGA
>CAYUCH010000087.1:0-15576 GCA_964443295.1 uncultured Desulfobulbia bacterium
TAACCCTTTTAGGGTCACCTTTTAATCCACCCCTTCTAGGGGTGGTTGTTAAATTTGACTTTTATGATGGTCTAACCACAATCACACCAGTTTGGCTTTAGGCGTTTTCAATCGCCTTTAAAAGAGCTTTGTAATGAACATCGCCGGCATAGTGGAGGGGGCTTTTTCCGGTGATGGGATCGAATTTGCTGGGATCTGCCTTACAGATGTATTGTGCTTCACGGGCGATGTGAATGAGTGCCTCATCCGGAGTAAGGCCGACAACTTTCTCAACAATGCGCCAGGTGGCGCCGCATGAGGCGCCACGGAGTATCTTTAAGTCTTTTATCTTCCCGTCTTCCAGAGTCACTTTATATTCAGGAATGCCGAATTGTTCCCCATAGGCACCAAGTTTTGATGTCACCCCAAGCCCACAACAGGTAAATGGCGTGATGGCCTTTTCTGCTTTTTGTCCTGAAGCGACCATGGGAATGTTTTTCTCATTACAGATATCAGCAAGGCCTTCCACAAGATCAGGATGTTTGAGAAAAGAGAGAACCATGTCGCCTGAGAAATCGGTGGGTACATACTCTTTTGGATCATCAATAAATTCCGGCAGAGCTTCATCGATATCAATGACCTGTGTGATTTCGATATTCATACCATACTCTTTGATACCGGCGATTTTCTCTTCACCGGACCCATGCTGCTGAAATACTATGATGGTTGTGACGGATTTATTTTCCATGGGCGTGGTTTGTGTTAACTAATCCAAAGGACGAAATTATAATCCAAATAGGTTTTTAAAGCCATTTCACGCAGCCGAGCAGCACAGAATTGGCCGGATAAGCGCGAGGACTGTTTGAGCTTTCCTTAAAAAAATGATTGTAGCGAGTTCCGCAAGCGCCCGGCCAATTCGAGCAGCACAGGGAAGTTCGACGAAGGAGGACCAGCAGCGCAGCGGCGAGTGAGAGGCTGCCTTTTCTTTCGCCGCTCCGCTGCTGGTTCTTTTCTTTAGGCAAGTAAAGAAAAGAACGGATTAAATAATATTGGATTTCAATAAGTTCCTGGACAAGCATTTTGTAACTTTAAAACTTTTTAGAACTGGTTGTCATATCCCAACCTAAACACAACCAGAGAGAATTTCCTCAATGGTTGGCTGGTCATACTCTTTATCCAATCGCCATAATTTGGCAAGCCCAAGGCAATTTTCTGCAATATCAGGAATATCAGCAGCAGGGATGCCAAGTTCAGTCAGACTCACTGGGCAGCCAATTTTCATAAACCATTTGCGCAAATTGGCAATTCCTTTTTTAGCCTGGTCTTCTTCGTAACCAAACTTATTGACCCTCAATACTTTGTGGGCAAACGAGGCAATTTTAGAAGGATCTTGTGCGGCCCGCCAGGAGAGCCAGGAAGGTGCAACAACAGCAAGACCGGCGCCGTGGTTTACGTTATAAAGAGCACTCAAAGAATGTTCGATAAGGTGCATGGGGAATCCAACCCGCCCAAGTCCCGCGGATGGTATGCCGGACAATGCTAAAGCTGCTCCCCACATGATGGATGCACGCGCCTGATAGTCATCGAGGTCTACGAGGGCTTGTTCACAATTTTTCATGAGTGAGCGAACCAGTCCTTCAATGATCTCATCTTGTACAAGAGGGGTCTCAAGTGCGGTTGTGAAATAAAATTCAAGTACGTGAACTATGGCATCAACTGTACCGTATGCCGTTAAATCTCGAGAGGCTGAAAAAGTCAGGGTGGGATCGAGGATCGAAACGTCTGGATGCAAGATCCTGTTGCCGGTGCCGAATTTCTGACTGGTTTCCTGGTTGGTGAGTACCATGCCGCCGTTCATTTCTGAGCCGGATCCTGCCAGGGTCGATATGCAAACCAACGGTAATTTTTGTTTGATACTTTTTTTACCGGTAAAAAATTTCCAGACATCATGCTCAACACAAGCGCCGGCACAAATAGCCTTGGCGCTATCTATGACACTTCCACCTCCCAGAGCGATAACAAATTCAAGGTTGTTTGCCTTTACAGAGGAAATCCCTTCCTGGACATGGGAAAGAAGAGGGTTGGCCTGTACGCCGTTATGATCGACAAACTCTATATTTGCTTCCTGAAGGTTTTTTTTAACTGTGTCAAGGAGGCCGGATTTGACCGCGTGACTTTGTCCATAAACCAGCAGACATCGTTTACCAAAATTACTGGCTTCTTTGCCAACCTGTTGGTGGGTATCTTTGCCAAAGAGCACGGTGGTTGGATTATGAAAGACAAAATTATTCATGGCAGATGGCATTACTCAAGCGAACGAAATCCTGCACCGTGAGTTTCTCGGCTCGTTCTGTCTCAGGTATTTCTACCTCTTTTAAAATATCTCGCAGCTTATCTTTGCCTGTATCGAGAAAAGGCGAGCTTGACAAGGCGTTCAGCAGCTTTTTACGACGCTGGCCAAAGGCAGCTTTAACCACTTTGGTCAATGTTGCCTGATGGAATGCAGGAATCTGTGGAGTCATGTCTGAAGGTGACAGGAAAGTAATTTGAACTATTACGGAATCCACTTTGGGTCTGGGATGAAATTGTTCAGGGCCCAAATGCATAAGGGATTTGATCTTTGCGCAACTGCCCAAAAGAACAGTGAGTACACCATATGCTTTTGTGCCCACTTGGGCAGTGAGTCGGTCGCCAACTTCTTTTTGAAGCATTAACGTGGCTGACTCCATAATGTCTCGATTTTCCCATAACTTAAAGAGCAAGGGATTGGAAATGGAGTAGGGCAGGTTGGCAATGATTTTTAACCGGCCTCCAGTCTCGTCTGCCAGCTCATGAAAGTCTGCCTTGAGAAGATCTTGATGTAAAAGAGTAACATTCTCAGGCAAAACACCCTCTTCTTGATGTAATTGAAAGATTCCTTTGTCTACTTCAAGGCCAAAGATCTTTTTGACACTGGCAGCAAGTGGCATGGTCAAAGCACCGAGTCCTACACCTAATTCTACGACCACATCGTTTTCATCAAAGCCAGCCAGTTCGACAATGTGAGCAGTTGTATTTGGATTGACGAGGAAATTTTGCCCAAGTTTTTTGGTCGGAGCTAAATTACGGGAATGGAGGATTTTTTTGACTGATTTCATGGTTGGGCCTTTCGCATGCGTCGTTCTTGTCGTTTTTCGTCAAGGGTTTTGAAAAAACGGAGAGCGGCAAAATAACTGACCACAGTGAATGGAGCCGCAAGTACACAGCCTCCCAGTACCATGCCTATAATGGTTTCGTAGCCGAGCCTGCCAATGGCGGTGAGGCATTCGGAAAAACTTGCGCCCTGCATGATGAAATCTACTTCAAGACTGATTCGTTCCCATAACAAATCAGATGGTGTGAGAAAATTGCCAATTTTCCAGGAGAAATAATATTGAGGAATAAAAGTGACTGGATTGCTGACAGCGAAAGTGCATAAAAGAGCAGCGATTTTGCTTCCACGCAAGGCCATGGCTAAAACAATGGCGGAGATCGTAGATAGTGGAATGGTGGGGGTAATTCCGACAAACACACCAATAGCCACTCCCCGGGCTATGGCAATTGGATCACCCTGGAGCCGAATAAACCGGATGTAAAGATACCGGATGCTTCGCCGCCATTTTGAGTCTTGTTTGGAGGTCTTGAAAAGGTGTTTATGCTTGCTCATCATATCTCCAGCAATGGGGACCTGGAATACGCATCCATTTCCAGTAAAGAGGAGCTGTTATGCCAATTGCCATGGAAACCTGCGTAGGCAATCATTGCAGCATTATCTGTACAGTATTGATTTGGGGTGAGAAAAATTTCCATGTTGTTCACAGCACCTTGGGTTACGAGTTTGTCCCGAAGTCGACTGTTGGCTGCAACCCCGCCAGCCAATACAATTGTGCTGATGGCTTCACGTTTTGCAGCATGTATAGCTTTTTCCGTCAGGACATCTACCACTGCCTCTTGGAAAGATGCACAAATGTCTGAAATGTTGTCGTTCTTGTTGCTTTTCTTGTTGTGAACATAATTGGATACTGAGGTTTTTAGACCACTGAAACTGAAGTCTAAACTATCTTTGGAAAGTCTGGCTCGGGGAAAGGGAATGGCCTGGGGATCACCGGATTGTGCTAATTTGCTGATAATTGGCCCGCCAGGGTAGTCGAGCTTCAGTAATTTGGCAACTTTGTCAAAGGCTTCGCCGGCGGCATCATCACGGGTTCTGCCAAGCAAGGTAAATGTTTTTGGATCATCTGCTCGGAAGAGACTTGTATGTCCTCCAGACACCACAAGAGCGATAAAAGGAAATGGAGGATTTTTTTTGCCTAAAAAGACTGAGAGAAGGTGACCGGCAATATGATCTACACCTACCAAGGGTATTTTTTGGGCAAAGGCGAGGGCTTTTGCAAATGAGAGCCCTACAAGCAGGGAACCAACCAGACCTGGACCCTGTGTGACGGCAACGCCGTCCAAGTCTTCAATGGCAACGCGGGCATTTTCCAGGGCAGATTGAACCACAGGGGTGATCATTTCCACATGGTTTCGAGATGCAAGTTCCGGTACAACACCTCCATACGGGGCATGTACGGAAATTTGCGAATGAATGACACTTGATAAAAGCTTTTTGCCATCGAGTAAAACAGCGGCTGCTGTTTCATCACATGAACTTTCGATTCCCAATATCAATTTTCGTTTCATACGGATTGTCTGGCTGTGTTTTGTCTAAAATAATGAGGGCAGGGTGGTGTTCACTGTCCGTATATTGGAAAATTGAATAGCCGGATTCTCTGATAATCAGGCAGCAGGGTAGGAACCCAGGTTCTCAAAAAAGGAGCTCATACCCTTCAAGTCTTCACATCCATCTTTTATGTGGGACTCTTCAATATGGCCAAGCATATCGATAAAAAACAGGTACTTTCCAGGTTCTCCTTTCACAGGTCGAGACTCGATACGGGTGAGATTAATCCCTTTGTCTGCCAATACGCTCAGAGTGTCGTTTAATGCTCCAGGCCGATCGAGCAGGCCAAGGAGCAGGGAAGTTTTGTCACGTCCACTTTGAGATGGAGATTGGGGGCCGATGAGTAAAAAACGTGTTGTATTACCACTGTAGTCTTCAATGCCGCGCTCAACAACTTGTAGATGATACGTCTTAATGGCAAGTGAACTGGCAATTGCCGCCACACTCGGATCTTTTGCTGCAAGCTGGGCGGCCATGGCTGTACTGAATACAGTCGCCTGGGGAACTTTGCTCAGGTTTTTTCGTAACCATTGACGGCATTGAGCTAAAGGTTGAGAATGGGAAACAACTTCTTTAATATCGTTAATATCTCCACTCTGGTTCACAAGGTTGTGGGAGATTTCCAAATTAACCTCGCCACAGATATTCAGGCGGTATTTCATAAAAGCATCAAGGGTGGATGTGACCGAACCTTCTATGGAATTTTCAACCGGTACTATGCCATAATCAATGCGGCCTTTTTCCACTTCAATAAAAATATCCTCTATGGTTTCAACCGGTCTATAAGTAGCAGCATGGCCAAAATATTTCACACCGGCCAAATGAGAAAAAGTTGCCTCTGGACCGAGATAGGCAACTTCGACCTTTTTTTGTGACAGTCGACAGGTGGTGATGATCTCGTGAAAAATGCTGACAAGAGGTGTTTCGGGAAAATCTTTGTTCTGGCTTTTAAGGCGATCAAAAATCTGTCGTTCCCGTAAAGGATCCCATTTAGCACGATTCCCTTGATCTTTAAGCAGACCAATTTCCCTGGCAAGTCCAATTCGCTCCTGGAGCAATCGAAGTATAGTGTCATCAATGGTGTCGATACGGTCACGGACCTTTAACAGGTCCTCTTTAGTTGTAGATTGTGCACTGGGTTGATCAGTATCCATATGTCAATAATCCTGTACGATTTGTTTTAAAACTGCTTGAACTTACGATGTAATTTCACATCTAAACTCAAGCAGTTCAGATGTGTTCAGGTTGTTTTCGTGTTAAATGCGTATTTAGTTATTTTTTGGACATTTATTTAAATTTTCGAAGGGACAATGTACGATATTTCCCTGTATAAGAAAAGAGCAAAACATATACAATTCCATTTGCATGTCTTGGTTTTTCGGGCTTGCATTAAAAACTGTTTTATTCTACCGTCTCATTTGTGGCTGGCTCAAATGAAAAAATGACGAGATCAACTACCGTAAAAACACTGATCACCTGGTTTTTTTTGGGCTGACATATTTATGTTTTTCATCTCTACTATATTTTCTGTTTGTATTATTAACAATTGTATTTAATTGACAAGGTATATCCATTCTTCAGGAATTGGTAAATGATAGAGTGCTATTTATACGTTATTTAGGATTGTGAGGGAGGAAAGGAGCTTAACAGCAATGAGTGAATATAAAGTAAATAAGACCTATGACGAAATAAATGCCAGAATAGAATCCGGTGAAGCAGTTGTGGTAACGGCTGAAGAAATGGTTGGTATTGTGAAGGAAAAGGGTGCTGTAGAAGCAGCCAGGCAGGTCGATGTTGTTACTACCGGAACATTCTCCCCCATGTGTTCATCCGGTGCATTTATTAATTTTGGTCATAGTAATCCAACCTTAAAGGCATCTAAGGTTTGGCTAAATGACGTACCTGCTTATGCTGGTATTGCCGCGGTTGATGTGTATCTTGGAGCCACGGAATCTCCGGAGGATGACCCGCTGAATAAGGTTTTCCCTGGTGAGTTCAAATATGGCGGTGGACATGTTCTTGAGGATTTGGTAGCAGGGAAAAAGGTGCGCTTAAAGGCCACGGGATACGGTACGGATTGTTATCCAAATAAGTTTATGGAGAAGGAAGTCACTCTGGATGACATTCCTTTTGCATTGTTGACAAATCCGAGAAATGCTTACCAGAATTATAATTGTGCAGTTAATCTTTCGGATAAGACTATCTATACCTATATGGGTACGCTTAAGGCCAAGGGGAGGAACGCCAATTATTGCTCTGCGGGAGAGTTAAGTCCTTTGATGAACGATCCTCTTTATAAAACCATAGGTCTTGGAACTCGTATTTTCCTCGGAGGATCAGTGGGATATGTTACCTGGCAGGGTACTCAGCATAACCCTGGTGCACCTCGAGCACAAAATGCTACACCCAGAAAACCGGCAGGGACGCTTATGGTGCAGGGAGATATGAAAACAATGTCTCCCAAGTGGTTACGTGGTATTAGCATGCAAGGATATGGCTGTACTCTTTCTGTCGGGCTTGGAATTCCAATCCCTATTTTGAATGAAGGCATGGCAGCGTACACTGGTATATCGGATGCTGAAATATTTACTCAAATAGTTGACTATGCGTACGATTATCCAAACGGTATAGCTCGCACTTATGGAGAAGTGAGTTATGCTGAACTGAAAAGTGGACAAATTGAAGTGAATGGCAGAATGGTACCCACTGCTCCAATATCCAGTGTCATTAAGGCTAGAGAGATTGCTGAAACCTTGAAACAGTGGATTGAGGACAAGGAATTTTTGCTGGAAAAACCAATTAAAACCATTCCTTCAAAATAATCGAAATTTGGGTTGCAGTATTTTTTTTCCATTGGTTTAAAAAAACGGAAAGTTTTTCTTGATCTTTCCGCTGAGATAGGTATTCTGATTAAGCCTGACGCGGGTTTGCGTAAGGTTTAATTAAATTGATTAATATAATTCTTCTGTTGTTTTTTCCTTACAACAATTTGTATAGGGAATATTAATTAGGTTGGCAGAGGAAACGGGGTCAACGTATTTTTCGTTTCAAACACAAGTAACCAACACAGCCGAGGAGGAGAAGATGAACAAAAGTGAATTAGTGGAAAGCATGGCTGACAGTGCCGGAATCAGCAAAGCTGCTGCAGAGAAAGCTCTTACAGGTCTTTTGGATTCTGTCACTAAAGCTTTGAAAAAAGGAGACAAAGTTACTTTGGTTGGCTTTGGCACCTTTTCCGTGACAAAAAGAGCTGCTCGTCAGGGAAGAAATCCACAAACTGGGGCGGCCATCAAAATTCCTGCCCGTAAAGTTGCTCGTTTTAAACCAGGTAGCAAACTGGCCGACGCTGTGAAATAAAAGTTTTACATGCCGGTTGTATTATTTTCTGCAGACATACTGCAGAAAAATTGTAATGGTAAGTCAGATGCCGGGACAATTTAATTGTCCCGGCATTTTTTTGTCTAATTGAGTACCGTATTCCCGCTGAGATTACCTACTTGAGGTGTTACAAAGATATTGACACCTTTTCATGAATAGAGCATCATGACTGCTCGCTATATCCGCTCAATGAATCAATAAAAGAGTAGTGAGAAGATATTTCATTGTTTCATTATCGTGCATCATTTTGAGTGAAAGAAAATCTTTGTTCTATAATGCACCTAAAGGCTAAGATTTTAGTAAATTTTTGAGCAATGAAACCGGATCGGGACGTGGCTCAGTCTGGTAGAGCACAGCGTTCGGGACGCTGGGGTCGGAGGTTCGAATCCTCTCGTCCCGACCATTGTAACACCAAATAGCCAGTTTGTTATGCCTTGGCTTTTTGGGGAGAGGCCAGGTTATACTGAAAAGTCGTGTTTGTAAGGCTCATACTCTGATAATTATTACCATGTACATGTCTGCCAGCATCCAACATCCCTTCTACCCTGCTTTTGCAGGGTTTTTTATTGGGTTTTAATATGCAAGTTTTGGAAAGTGGGTTCGAGGCATGGTTTACCTATATTGTTCAATGTAACGATGACACTTTGTACACAGGTATTACAAATAATATCGAAAAAAGACTTGAAGCACATAATAAAGGCAAAGGTGGTGCTAAATACACTCGGTCAAGGCGGCCAGTAACATTGGTTTTTTATATGGAGTTTAAAAGTAAATCAGACGCAGCTAAAGAAGAGTATAGGCTCAAGCAATTAAGCTTGACTGAAAAACAAAAAATTATCAAAGCAGGACTTCTTAATCAAAATTCAATTAAGAAATGAAACAAATATGAGTTTGTCCAAAATAATTGAATTCATAAAATCTGGAGGTGAATCATGTAATGAAGGGGAGCATGATCACATGGTTTCTACCCAGCATTTCAGGTTTCCTACCTGGTTTGAACAAAAAATTCAGTTTATTACCCGTTATGTTTTTTGGTGTCTTGCCTTATCTTTTTTCAACCTTGCCAAGGATATTACACCTGTCTGGTTGAGTACAGCCCAAGTAAACGCTGCTCTTATCGTCTACTTTCTGCTTGTTTCATGTCTTTATATTCATGCGCGTAAAAAACATAATTGTCGATCACGATTTCGTTTGGCGATGTGGATAGATATAATGATAGTCACTTTTGCGGTCTTGAATGATCCGTATCCCCTTCCTCCCACCATCCTCGTTTATATTGTGGTTGTGTTGGGGAATGGCATGCGATATGGCATGCGAATGTTTGCTGAGGCTTTGTTGGGGAGTCTGGCTGCCCTGATGCTTGCGTTCACCTGTCGTTTTGCCGGTAGTCTGCAAGAGATGAGTCCGGGGTTATTTTTTCTCAATTTGTTCGGCGGCATTATTTTAATATATAGCTATTTTTTAATGGGACGCATCGAATCGTCACGGCAAAAACTAGAGCAACATAGCCGGATGGACCATTTGACGGGATTAATGAATAGGCGGGCATTATTTGAAATTGCCGCTCATCTTCTTAATTCTATTGAAAGACGAAAAAGTCACATGGCTGTGATGTTTGCCGATCTGGACAAATTCAAGTTAATTAATGATACATTCGGGCATGCCATTGGCGATGAAGTTTTAACAGACTTTGCCACGATTTTGATGAATAATATCCGTGGTGCTGATGTAGCGGCACGGCTTGGTGGCGATGAGTTTGTTTTATTGTTACCGGATTCCGATATGGACCATGCTGAGATGGTTGCAAAACGTATCCAGTCAGAAGTAAAAAGTTATGCAAAAAGAAATGGCTATGAATTAAGCGTCACCATAGGACTTGGTGAGGCTCCAGAACATGGTAGATCTCTCGCAGATATACTTGACCACGTTGATACAGCATTGTATCAGTCAAAACTGTCTAGTAACGGGAACGGCATTGAGAGGGTATAACCAAACCTCCATAACACACCTGTACATCATAAAAGAGGGTGGGTTAGATGGTATGGAGAGGTGAGATTGGGGGTATTCATCAAAAAAAGGGTGATTGACTGAAGAAAATTTGGTAATGCACTAGTTCCCTTTAATATAAAGGATGTTATGTCATAAGCGCGCTATTGAATGTACCAGGGAAGATTCTGGGTTTGTTGGTTCTATAAAGCATTATAAAGAGGAAGGAAAATGTTCAGGCCGGAAATAAAAGTTTTTGATTGTACTGTTCGAGATGGCGGATTGATGAATAAATGGCAATTCGACGATCGATTTGTCAATAAGGTTTACAATTCCCTCTGTGAGGCGGGTGTGGATTATATGGAAATTGGCTATCTGAGTTCAGAAAGTGCCTTTTCCCGTAAAGAAGTAGGCCCTTGGAAATTTTGTGCGGAAGACGATGTACAACGAATCACCGGCGGTGAGAAGACCAAGTTAAAACTTTCAGCCATGGCGGATATTGGCCGTATTGATTATGACGATATTCCCCTGAAGGCTGATAGCTCTCTTGATATGATTCGAGTTGCCTGTTATGTCCATCAAATTGACGCAGCCATTGATCTTGCCCATCACTGCATGGATAAAGGCTATGAGACCACGATTAACCTCATGGCTGTTTCCACTGTGAATCCCAGGGAACTCTCTGAGGGGCTCGATGATCTGGCCCAGAGCAGAGTGCCAATTATTTATTTGGTGGATAGTTTTGGCGCCTTTTATTCTGAGGATATTGACTATCTTGCAAAAAAATATATGGAAGCATTGCCTGATAAAACAATCGGTATTCATGCCCATAATAATCAGCAGTTGGCTTTTGCCAATACCATTTCTGCAATTATTGCCGGTGTGAATTATCTGGATGGAACCTTATACGGCATTGGCCGTGGTGCTGGTAATTGCCCCTTGGAACTGCTGGTCGCTTTTCTCAAAAATCCGAAATTTAAGGTTCGACCTCTGATTGAAGCCATTGAAGAAGAGATTCTTCCATGGCAGGAGAAAATTGATTGGGGGTATTTCATACCTTACATGGTTACAGGGACTATGAACCAACACCCGCGTACAGCAATGGCGCATATGGAGTCTGATCGGAAAAATATGGTCACTGAATTTTATGACCAAACAACTAAGCCTGCATAGAACGAAAAAAGGCAGGTCGTTAACTATTCGAAAAGATGTAACTGATTACAATTGACCGGGGACAGGATAATTATCCTGTCCCCGTTTTTTTTACATTGCTCGAGCGGATTTGGCCAAACGAACCAGATTTAAGAATTCTGATCGATACCCAAAAGGATCTGAACCACGGGCAGTCTGGCCTATTTTTATAACTGATTCATAGGTAAAGTCATGGGTGTAAGGATCTTCTCTTAAAAGTTGCCCAAAGCCTGCAACTGCTGCGGCAAACTGTAATTCTGCTGGAACTGTGCTGAAGTCTGCATGTTCAAATTGTGTATTGATAGGTTGAGTGATTAATTTGCTGGTATCCTCTTGAGGCAGCTTGTAGCGAATTTTCAAGAAAGCATATTCACCAGTAAGTGGCTGCTCTTTTTGCACAGTATTATCTTGGTACCTTAAGTCGTCGATTAATTTCTTGGGGCTTGTGGCAGGAGTTATCTCGTAAATTGCCGTAACACTGTGTCCTGATCCAACGTCTCCGGCATCCACCGCATCATTATTAAAATCTTCACGGTTTAATAAACGAGTTTCATAGCCAATCAATCTGTAGTCATTGACCAGGACTGGATTGAACTCTACCTGGATTTTGACGTCCTTGGCAATGGTGAACAGGGTAGAGCTGGCTTCATCCACCAATACTTTACGCGCTTCAGTAAGGCTGTCGATATACGCGGCATTTCCGTTGCCATTCTGGGCAAGGGTTTGCATGAGAGCATCATTATAATTTCCCTGACCAAATCCGAGTACAGAGAGAAAAATGCCGGTTTTGCGTTTTCTTTCAACAAAACTCTTTAATTCCTCCCGGTCGGTTATGCCGACGTTGAAGTCACCGTCGGTCGCCAGGATCACACGATTAACAGCGTCTTTATTGAAATTTGATTCTGCCAGTGAATATGCAAGGCGGATGCCTTGTCCACCTGCGGTTGAGCCACCAGCTTGAAGACGATCAAGGGCTGCGAGGATTTTCCCCTTATCTTTAACTTTGGTAGGTTCCAACACTGTACCGGCTGCCCCGGCATGCACGACGATTGCCACGGTATCATCAGCGGCGAGATTATTCACCAATAGTGAAAAGGAATTTTTCAAAAGAGGCAGTTTGTCCGGATTATTCATCGAACCTGAGACATCAAGTAAAAAGACCAGGTTTGAAGTTGGCTTTTCACTGGCAACAATGTCGTAGCCTTTGATGCCGATATGGAGAAGTTTTGTATGTTGATTCCAAGGAGTGGGGTAAACGGCTACTGTTGGCCCAAAGGGCGCGCTCTTGTCATCTGGCACAGCATAATCATAATCAAAATAATTAATCATCTCTTCTATGCGCACCGCATCTTTTTGTGGAAGAATCCCCAGGTTCAATTGTCGTCGGGCAAAGGTATAGGAGGCAGTGTCTACATCAATTGAAAAAGTACTTACCGGCTCCTCTTTAACCAGTTTCAAAGGATTAAGTTTGATCGTTGTAAATGTGTCCCTGCCAACATCTTTATAATAGTGTGTTTGTGCATCCTGTTCAGCCATGAATACATTACCGGTAGACTGCATCATGCCTGGTTGTGGAGCGACTTTTGCCTCTCTTGTTTTGAAGACAGGAGCCACGGGCATTGTGTTGGGGCGGCTTATCTTTTCGGCTTTGCTTTTTCCAAGGTTGTATTCCTTCAAACCGTCCTGTTTTTTGGGTGACGTGGTCCGGGCAAACTCATCTCTTATCTGACGTGTAGCGGGTTTATTGCCAGCAACCGTAGATTCCGGATTTGCACCATGTTCAACAGGTTCTGGACTTTTGATGATGTGTTGCTCTTCCTGGGGTTGGGAAGTGATTGTTTCACTGATGTCTTGATTGCTCTTATCCTTGTGCCTGATAACCAGAGGCGTACTGAGCGCCAATGTTAAGGCAAACAATGCCATACCGATGGTTGCTAGTCTTTGGGTTGTCATGATGGGCTCTCCTTGGGTTGAGATTACTTTTTTGATGAAGTTGCCCATTAGACGCACGATGTTTGAAAATCCTTGGTCTTTTTTTTCAGCTTGCTTGAAGTTTTTTTGAAAAAGGCTGCCAGCTTCACGAATGAGGTGATCTTTTTTGCTTGTATCAGGCTCAGGGATAGTCTGATTCTGGAATGCCTTTTTGAGGTCGTCGTCCTGTATTTTCATGATAACAACACCCTCAGTTTTTTCTTTGCTTTGAATATACGCCAGGAAATTGTCGTCTCAGCGCATTGTAAAATATCAGCTGCCTGCTTGTGGCTCATTCCTTCAGCAAAAACAAGGATAACGGTTTCTTTTAAATTATCTGGTAGTGTGTCGATTGCCTGAAGGATTTCTTTATGAGAGCCTGGATTGTTCGATTTGCTGCCAGATATGTGAATGCCATTTTCATAGGGTACGCTTTTTACCTTGCTGTTTTTTCGAATCATATCTTTGGCGCAATTCATGGTTATCCGGTAAAGCCATGTTGAAAAGGATGAACGGTGGCCAAATGTGTCTAGTTTGACAGCAACTTTCATAAATACCTCTTGCGCAATATCTTCAGCATCCTCTTTATTCCTGCAAAACCGAAAAGCACAACAGTAAACCATTTCATAATGATAATTGACCAAAGACTCGAAGGCAGACCTGTCTCCAGTAAGGGCTTTTTGTACATATGTATTTTCGGTCGCAGGTTTCATTGTTACATATTAGACGTACAGAATGACAATATCCTTGGCAGGAAAAGAAAAAATAATATTTCTATATAATAAACGCCTCAGCTTTTGATAAATCTTTTATTATTATGTACAAAGACAGAGAGACGTACAACGATCAATATCAATGATGTTTTATTATGTGTACTTCATTATCCATATATGGGGGTAAAGATGAAAATGATTTTTCGCATAAGTTGTGTATTTTTTGGATTATTTATTGCGACCAGCGCCCAAGCTGGCCCGGATATGAAAGTAGGCAAGTGGCAAATGACCACGAAAATGGAAATGGAAGGCATGCCTTTCGAAATGCCCCCTGTTGTATTTACTCAATGCTTAACCAAAGATGATATGGTGCCGAACAATTCCGGTGCCAACCAACAAAATTGCAAGATGATTGATTCCAAGGAGAGCAAGAACACCATTACCTGGCATATGCAGTGCCCCGATTCAAACATCAAGGGGGAGATCACCTATAAGGGGACAACGATGCAAGGTGTTATGCATATCGAATCCCAGAATGGACCTATGATGAAAAGTGTGTTGTCCGGTAAACACATTGGCAAATGTGACTGAAATATGTGCGTAATATATGTCCTTTTTCCGCACCAGAAAGTGTTTTATATGCGGAGTCATTAAGCACAAATGATTGAAGAATGCCCTGAATGTGCAGGGCTAAGATTCCTCACAACTGAAACCGATGACGACAGTGAAAATCCTAATTCCGAAAAAGATTCATAACTAAATGTAGTGTTCATAGTCCCATGTGAGGCTCAGCCTATGCCTCTTCTTTTTTATTTCTCAGTCTCTCTAACTCCTTAAGAAAATCAATTTCATCTACGTGTTTTTGTGATTCAAAGCATCTCTTGAAACAACACTCAATTTATAATGAAACAACCTTAATTTTAGACATATATTACTTGTATGATGGCAATATGATGTTATGAATTGTGGTTGAGTAATTAATTCTAATTCTTTCTTGATAATGCTCCGGATTTGCGGAAAAATATCCGGAAAATTGGAATAAATAGCCTGTGGATATTGTGGTGGAATTTGTAACTATGCGTTATGTTAGGGTAATTTATTGTACTACTAAGTGGCATGGTTGTTGCAATAAATTAAAAATTAACGTTGGTGTGCCTGCTAAAATAATTCATCAGGCAACTGGTAAAATTTTAAATTGGAGGAAATTACATGCAAATTCAACACGGAGGTTTCTACATGAAACACAAATTAATGTTCTTTAGTATTCTTATTGTCAGTGTGTGCTTACCCACAGCAGTATTTGCAGCACCTCTCTCTGGACGTTTAACAATAGATCCAATGTTTTTTGCGACTGAGACTATCTTAGACGCTAATGGTAATCCTATTGAAATGGACGTTTATCAGGGCGGTTCATATTTTTCCATGCAAGGATTCAATCCTTATAATGCGGTATCCCTTGATTCAACAGGATATGATGGAATAATACTAAATACTCATCAAAACTATGTGCTTGATCCTGATGAGCCTCATCCTGATGGACATCCTGATGCGCCATTTGGTGCTGGTTGCGAATTCCAGACGATCCCGACCACCCATTCCATTTGATTCCGGCCACTG
>CAYUCH010000088.1:0-15569 GCA_964443295.1 uncultured Desulfobulbia bacterium
GTTTAACCCTTTTAGGGTCACCTTTTAATCCACCCCTTCTAGGGGTGGTTGTTAATTTTTTAACCTGATTACGGATTGGTTTACCCGACAGAAACCTATTCAACAAGAATATAGGTTTTTCCATTCGAAAAGATTGAATCGCTATTGACCTATGTCATGTCGCCCATCGATAATTTGAATTATCCTGCAGCCATTCGTAAACAAGATGGAGGCGAGGTGATGAAGCTGCACAATGATATGGGGAGTAAAGAGATTAAAGAGGTCATTGAAGCACACCCTGTGATCGGTGAGATTCTCGACAAGCATGAGATCGGTTGCATTAAATGCAATGTGGGCACCTGCCTGCTTCAAGATGTGGTGACTGTTCATTGCCTGGGCGATGAGGCTGAGGCACACATTGAAAAGGAAATTAACGCGTACCTGGAGAAGCTGTAAATATGCATCTACTACGATATTGATTTATAGTAATTTATCAACCTGGGCCGGCCCATTACTTCGTTCGCATGGTGAATTGTTTTTATGGTGGACAATATCCGGCATTGTGCATGTTATGAAAATATCAATGAATCAAAATTAAGCTGGAGGAAACATGAAAATCGACTGGGCCTATTTACGTAAAGGCTGAAAATCCTGCACCAATTCTCAGGAGGTTCTTGAGAATCACAAGATTAACATCGATGAAGTTGTTGATGCACGTAAGGTGCGTATTGATGCCAGTGCTGCATGGAAATTGCTTCAACAGGCCAAAATAATAACCACCGCCAAAGGGAAAAAAGTCTCGCAATGGAAACCCGAGGCTGATGAAAAAGAAGCCATCCTCAAGCATGTAATGGGGCCCAGTGGTAATTTGCGGGCTCCGACTTACCGAGTCAAGGATGAGTTTATTGTCGGGTTTAATTCAGATTTGTATGCCAGGTGGATGGGAGAATAGGAGCATCACACCCACTATTCTCCTGCGGAAATGTCAAGGCCCGTAACCTTTGCCAGTTACGGGCTTTAAAAAGTGCTTGTGGGTGTTTATTCGACTATTTCAAAATGACCGGGGTAAGCGCAGGTTATATTGCGTCCATGTTCTTTGGCTGCATAGAGGCCTTTGTCGGCGTTTTCAATGATCTGTTGTGTATTGCTTCTTACATCTTTGTTGTCTATAAAATTGGCCTCGGCAACCCCGACGCTGGCCGATATTTTGATATCTTCTTTGGTGATTTCTCCCTTGGTGTTTCTAATAACGAAATTGTAGTTTTCAATTCGTTGGCGGATAATCTCGGCTTTTTCAAAGGCTTCTTTTGCGGATATATTTGGTAAAACAAGTGCAAATTCTTCTCCACCATAACGGGCTGCAAGACATGACTTTCCTTCTCCCTTTTTGAAACTCTCCGCTGACTCCCGTAGTACTTTGGCAACTGTGCTAATGGCCTGGTCACCGATCCGGTGTCCGAATTGGTCATTGAATTTCTTGAAATGGTCTATGTCCAGCATGATCAAAGAAAGCAGTGGCCCTCCCTTGAATGTTTTGGCAACATGCTCGGTAAGGTATTCATCAAAGGTCCTTCGGTTTGACAGCCCGGTAAGACCGTCGGTTTTGCTCAACTGGTCAAGCTCGGCAACATCTTGCTCCATGCTGTCTATTACAGAGTGGAAGGCTGTCTTGAGTTCCCTTATGAGATCTTTAGGCTCCTTGCCGGATAGAATGGAGGAAACGGACGTGGTTTCAATATCTTGAATATCGCCTTTTCTCTTTCTGACGAGTTTTTTACATTCATTGAGAAGTGCTTCCGACTCTTCAATGGTTTCTTCCAATTTTTCGATGAAAGGTGCACTGATTATAGCTTGGCTTTTGTCCACCAGTGTCCTGAATTTTTTTTCGGAAAAATCCTTTTCCTTTACCACATTAATCAAAGCAGACTGAATATCTTCTTTTTGTCTTTGGTTCAGGAAATAATGATTCTTTATCGAGCGGGTAAAAAGAATCATGGTCCGCCATTTGGAGTCGTTGGGAATGCCGGCCTTGTCCATGCTGTGGCACATCGGTTCGTTGCAGGAGAAATCACATTGGTCTCTTCTGAAGATAGCCTTTTCCATTTTCACCCTCACTTCAAATTTTTACAAATTAGTCCGGTACTTACCTTATATGTGAGCCGGATACATATTCGCTCATTTGACTCGTATTATATGCATGCTTCATATTGCAGGGATGGTTTAATGCATCACAATGGTGACCAGATTCCCGTTGGGATTTTTACATAATTTTCATGGGTAATGCTGTGGGCTTTCTCCTATTTTCATGGGTAGTAATATGTGAAAAAGTTCGGGAAGTCAAGGGGAAGAGGCGGGCGTAAATGATTCATGAACAGCCTGTCGTTGAGGGCCGATTTCTTTTGTTGGGAAGTTATTGCATAATGCGCCGTGGAACACAATGAGGAGAGGGCGAAAATGATATGTGAGGCCTGGGAACTGCAATAGATTGCAGGTTGGAATGAAAGTTAATTATGACATTATTTGCATTTACTTAACTGGCTGGATAAAAAAATGCTGTATGGTGGAGACGGTCTTGCTTAAGTCTGCCGGGAAGGGTAGTATTTTTATTACTTGCACCTTTCACTGGAGGGATACATGCCGGGTTTTTTGGTGGTTGAAGATAACGAACAAACTCTATCATTTTCCTGCGAGCAGATCATCACTTTAGGTCGCGATAAGAATAATGACATTGTGCTGGACGACCTTAAGGCCTCTCGCAATCATGCCATGGTGCGATGTCTAGGGCATGACAATTATTATTTGATCGACGGCGGCAGTTCCAACGGTACATTTCTCAATGCCAAACGCATCGCATTACCATCTTTGCTCAAGGATGGTGATGTTATCACCTTGGGATCAAGTAATATCTCATTTTCGCAGGTAGCCCATGACTCTGCAGATGATTTTGACGAAGATATGGCCCAGACGGTGATGATCAAGCCATCGGTTGAAGTGACCAAGTTTGTTATTTTGGTATCAGACATTCGTGGATTCACCACCATAGCAGAATCTATTCCCATTGAAATTCTCACAGAAATAATGAACGAATGGTTCCACGCGGTGCGCAAATGCATCAATAGACAAGGCGGAATAATTGATAAATTTCTTGGAGATTGTGTATACGCCCGCTGGGAAACCGGTGATAATCTGGCTGAAGTTGTTGCCAAGGCCTTAACAGCTGCAGCAGAGTTGAATGTAATATCCGGTGATTTGAATGCGGAATATGAAGAAGAATTAAACGATGCCGGTCACCAACTCAATATCGGGGTCGGTATTAATACAGGTATTGCTGCCTTGGGTGTTGAGCAGAGCTTTTCAGCTATCGGCGATGCCGTCAATCTTGCATTTCGATTGGAAAGTGCAACCCGGGAAATTGGCAAGGATGTTGTGCTCGGTAAGGAAGCGTATAAATATATCCCAGAAAAATTATGGCAGGGAAAAGAGCAGGTCATCAAGGTCAAAGGAAAAACCGGGGAAGTGGATATATGCGGTTATTCATTTGAGGAAGTGCAGAGTTTTCTTAAAGATCTGCCATAGGGTGTTGAGTGAATCACTCTGGTCAACACGATGTACAGGGCTGGATTGTTCGAACCGCAATAATACATATCGTGCTGCAGTGTGCGGTAGCTATGCTGTCTCCTGTCTATTCGTACGGGGAAATGCCTTCTCCAGCCGCCTCCGATTTATGTGTACAAGCACAACAGGTTTTTTCCGAAGAGCTTCAAATACTCATTAAAGAACCTGTTCTTCAGGTAGATGAATTGTGGGCCCTCAAGAAGATGCAGCAAGGGTCAACGGAGATCTCCGGTCTAGAGAAATTCATCACGGAAAGGGCAAAAACACTTCCCTGGAATACACCTTTTCTGCGCTTGCTTCGTTCAGACCTCCCATTGCAAAAATTGCCGAAAGATCCTGGTAAAGGTATCCAGCGTTTGTATACATATTTGCAGGCACCTTTCGGTCTTCCGGTTCAACGAGCCTTGGCTTATATGCAGGATTTTGTCCAAACACCGGCCACGGGATATGTCTTGGCCCATCAATTTCTGGTGCTTGTCTGGGGTGAAGAACAAGGGCGTTCTTTGCACGAAGAAATGACAGAAGCAAAAGGAACAATTATTGCTGCCATGTTGGAGGAGCAGAGAAAGGAGGGTGAGTTTTCTGATCTGTATGCAGAACGAGCCGCCTTTTTATTGTATTTCAGCAAGGTGGAGCCGGCAGATGGAAGAAAATGGGTCACTACTCTCTTGAAGGCCAGAAAACCAGATGGCGGCTGGGGAGAATATGTCGCACGTCAATCCTTTGATGGACAATCAGGTACTATCAAGCCAAGCGAAAACCATACCCGTGTTTTAAGTCTCATGGCCTTGCAGGCCTTTCTAAGCCAACAATGTCAGACGCCTTAAAGCTTGTGTTCTTTTCAGGTGATGCAGGTTAGCCAAAATGTTCGTCCACGGTTTTAATCCTGCTGTGAATTGGTGGCACAACTTCGTCGTCAATCCACACATCCAATACCGTTGGCCTGCCGGATTCAATGATCTCGTCTACCATTTCCTGGGTAAGGGGATTATCGGCATCGATTTTTATTCCCCGTGCACCCAACCCCTCGGCTATTTTAGTGAAATCAACCCGTTTAAAGGTGGGGGGTATACCGTCGGGGATGGGCGTTCTGAACAGGCGTCGACCATGGTGGACCATGCCCAACATGGCATTGTTGAATATCACCCAGATGACCGGCACATCATTGTCCACCGCAGTTGCCACCTCAAAGCCATTCATCAGAAAACTGCCATCACCGACCATGGCAACGACTGGTCGATCCGGGAACGCTAATTTGCCGCCTACTGGCGCGGCAACGGCATATCCCATAGAGCCATATCCCAGTGATACGTAGAAGGTATATGGCTCTATAGTGACCATATGGCGGATAGCCCAGGCCATTGAGGTGCCGATGTCGGCAAAATAGATGGTGTCCTTTGGAAAGAACTTCTGTAGGTCTTGCACCAGGCATTGGGGATGATAGAAAGGGGCGCGGCAAGGAGGGTTAAGGTCTATTGTGGCGTGTTTTTCGCGCAGCTCCAAAAGCCTGTCAAAGGTGGCATTCGTGTGCATATGGGCATATTGAACTGAGCGTTCTTCAACGATTGCTTTGCTTAGTTCTTTCATGGTGATTCGTGCATCACCCACTAAACCAACTGTGGCGCAATAATTTCTACCGATTTTTTCAGAGTCGATATCAATATGCATGAGGTGTTTGGTGGGGGTAATGCCTTCGTCCCAACCGCTGGTCATCATTTCGTTAAAGCTGGTGCCCACACCCAACAGTACATCAACATTATTATCAATGATATATTCCTTGGCCATGGGATTGCCGGCAAACCCCAATACTCCAAGGGAAAGGGGGTGCGATTCCGGGAAAACACCCTTGGCCTTTGGAGAAGTAGCCACAGGTACCTGAAGTAACTGGGCTAGTTCAAGAAGTTCATATGCCGCTCGTGATAAAACAACACCCCAGCCGGCAATGATGACAGGATTCTTCGCGGTGACAAGATGTTTAGCAGCCTGCTTGACACCCTCTTCGTCAAAGAGCCGAATGCCGGTATTCAGGGTGCATTTGGACTGTTCTTCTACATCTTTCTTCATCAAGTCGGTGGGTAAGTTGAGATGGACCGGGCCCGTGGGGCCAGTCATGGCCAATCGCATGGCCTTGTTGATCATATATTGGGCTCGAATTTCAGTAATCAGCATGCCGCTATATTTGGTGAAATTGCGGAAAACATTGGTGATGTTCATGCTCTCAGAACCGGACTCCTGAATAGCACCTTTTCCGAAAAGAGAGGTGGCAACCTGGCCGGTAAGGGCCATGACCGGGATTTGATCAGCATAAGAAGAGGCCAGGCCGGTAACCAGGTTTGAGGCGCCGGGGCCTGCAGTGGCACAACAGACGCCAAGTCGGCCGGATACTCGGGCAAAACCGTCGGCCATAAAGGCGGCTCCTGCTTCGTGTTTTGCAACAATGGGCTTGATACCTGCCTTATTATCATGCAAGGCAACATTGAGATCTTCGATGGCACCGCCGGGAACGCCAAAAATATAGTGGACTCCCGCGTGGCCCAGAAGGTTGATGGTGAGGTCAGCGGTGTTCATAGTGTACTCCTGTGACCAATGGATGATCCCCCCCCCAGGATCCAAAAACACTCATATTACATCACAATGAGATCTTGTCACTTCATTAATTTGTTTGTGCCATAGCTGAAAGGTCAAGTATGCAGTGTCGATTATTATTGGTTTGGCGCGTGGGGTCCGGCTGATTGGGCATATCGATTTTGATTTTTGTTGGTTTGGGGAGGCGTTAAAAGGTCTTTGTTTTGTTATGGTGTTGTTGGCTGCCGTTTCTTGGCCAAATAAATTAATTGTTTTGTTGTTAAGAGCTACATTGAATTATTAAGGTGAAGAAAAAGAAATGCCCACCGATTGTATTCGATGGGCATTGCGGTGTGATAGGGCAGGATTAATTGCTGAAAATTCCTATGAGCTTATTAAAAACCTGTCTTGATTAGGCCGCTCTTTTTGTAGTTGGCAGGCGGAGATTTTCTTTTTGTTTTTTCTTATTTCCTTCCACCAATTGCAGCAGGTTACTAATGGTGCCTCGCAGGAGAGTGGTTTGTGAAATAACCGCTTGAGATGCAGCAGCTGTTTCCTGGGTGTTGGCTGCCAATTGCTGGGTGCCATCATCCATCTCCGAAATTGCCTGATTGATCTGGGTAATGCCCAAGGTTTGTTCTTTACTGGCTGTGGTAATCTCAGCCACCAATGAAGATGCCTTCTGGGCTCTTTCAGTTACCTGGAGGAATTCCTTGTTAACCTCCTCTACCTTGTCTAAGCCAATGTTAACGTTGTCATTGGCACGCTTGATCAAATCGTGGGATGATTTTGCCGATTCGGCAGCTCGTTGGGCCAGGCTACGAACTTCTTCTGCCACAACTTCAAACCCCTGACCTTGTTCTCCTGCCCTTGCTGCTTCCACAGAGGCATTGAGGGCCAAGAGGTTGGTCTGAAAAGCGATATTTTCAATATCACCGATAATACCGGCAATCCGGTCTGAATCTTTTTTGATATCCTTCATGCTTTGAATCATTTCCTGCATCTGCAGGTTGGCAGCCGAGCTTGATTGATCGGTTTTTTCCATTATTTGATTTGCTTCCGAGGCATTATCAGCACTGTTTCTCACCATACCGGTGATCTGTTCAATGGAGGCGGAGATCTGTTGAATACCCGCTGCCATCTGGCTGCTCATTTCAGCAACCTCCAGTGAGGCGTCAGAGGTCGTGGCGGATTGGTCGGTGATTTCATTTGCATTGCTGGAGAGGTCGCTAACCGCCGAGTAAATAGTTTTTAAGATCATTTTTACCAAGAACCAGGCAAAGACAATGATCAGAAGCAGCATAATGCCACCTGAAATTGCATAGCCAGACATGAATTGTTGTGATTTTTGCACCGAGGTGGTTTTCATCAGATCAGATGCGGTACGCAGATCGCTTATCATTGCCTTGCTGGCCAGCATGATTTCTGCATAATGATCTTGAAAGCCATCTTCAATATATTCACTGGCAGTATCAACATCGTCATCAGCCAGAGCAGGAAAAATGGAATCCTGGATTAATGCGTGGATCTGTTTCAGATGAATGCCGGTGGTTCGCAACTCTGCTTTCAGTTCTGCTGTAATTTCAGCGGCATGGCAGGACATGCAATTTCCAGCCATTTCTGTGCCTGAACCTGCCAGATGGCTTTCAAGAGTTGATGACTGGCCCAACATCCTTGTGGCAAGAGCGAGGACGGAGCCGGCCTCATCTTCATCAAAATCATTCAATTGTCCGTTAAGCTGACTGGATAGGAAATTGATGTTTACTCGCAACCGGGCAAGCTGATCAATGGTATTGATTTTTTGCTCAATACCATTGTAGACCTTGCCGCCGATTTGAACTTCTTTGATGATGAATTGCGCCAGTCCTATACTAACAACAAGACTAACAGTGATAACACCCACAAGAAAAAAGAGTTGTTTCCCCAAACTAAGACGTTGCAGTCGTTCTTTCATTTGCTTTCCCCCCCCAGAGATTGCATTGAATTAAGACCGTTATTGGTGTGATTCTCATTTAAGCGGTAGGCATTTTGTACGCCTATCACATAGAATCTATAATTAGGCTGTACTTAATAGCACGTTTTTTCAAAGAAAAAAAGGAAAAAATGTATCACTGTGTGTGATAGGCGTTCTTTTTATGAGATATTCAGGGTGTCAGGGAGGGTGCTCGGGAGGAATCAAAACAATAAGCGAATTATGCCCCATTTTGTACTTGAGATGGCAATAGCGTTCTATCCCAAGGAAGAGCTTTGGATTGTTGGCCTTCTCACTTTCACGTTTTGAGATGTTGTCTTTTTGTCCGGTAAATGTGGGCCTCAAGTCAGATAAAAAGCATGTGAATATAATTTTTTCTTGTAATATTCAGAAGTTGCTTTGATTCGATTCTTTGGTATTGGCTTGGAGAAAAAATAATTTATGAAAGTATTACTGGTAAATTCAAATATGCTGACGCCTCCTATTACGCCACTGGGATTGGCATATGTTGCGATGTCGGTGCGGGAAGACGGTCATGATGTTCATGTTCTGGATTTGAATCTCTCTGAAGATATTAAAGCGGATATTCCAAAAACAATCTTAGAATTTTCACCTGATGTTATTGGAATTTCAATTCGCAATATCGATAATGTCACCATGCTTCATAGTGCCTTTTTTATTCCGAGAGTAAAGGAAGTCGTTAAACATTGTCAAAATGCCAGTGATGCTCCCATTGTCCTTGGTGGCCCTGGATTTTCAATGATGCCTAGAGAAATAATGCATGAAGTTGGGGCGGATTATGGTGTCATTGGTGAAGGTGAAGTTGCTTTTGTCGAGCTTCTGGATTGTTTGCAGAAGGAAGAAATACCTTACGATATTCCAGGTGTAATCTTCAGGGACAATGGAAAACTACACAGAAGTAGTCCAAGAAATATGTCATCTGAGAAGTTGGATCAACTGCCGCCTCCGGCCCGTGATCTCCTGGATAACTTAAAATACCTCAATGATGGAGGAATGGGAAATATCCAGACCAAAAGGGGATGTGACCAAAAGTGCATTTACTGCACATATCCGGTTATTGAAGGGCGAATTCTTCGGTTCCGAAGTCCGAAAAAAATTGTGGATGAAATAGAGATACTTTTAGAAATGGGGATCGACTATCTTCATTTTTCAGACAGCACCTTCAATATTCCCAATGAACATGCTTTCAATATTTGTAATGAAATGAAAAGGCGGAATATTTCTATTCAGTATACGCCTTACATGAGTCCTTATTCTCCTTCCAGGGAAATTTTTACACTCCTAAAAGAAACCGGATGTGACGGCATCACCTTTGGAACGGATATTATTTCCGAGAAGATGTTATTGAATATGCAAAAAGGCTTCACTGTGGCGGATATTTTTAAGTCATCCGACTTATGTAAGGAACTTGATATTCCTTTCAGTATGAACCTGCTCTTTGGTGGGCCGGGCGAGACCAAGGAAACCGTCATGGAGAGTTTACATAATATCGACAAGATGAAGCCTGTCGCTGTCGGTGCGATGATGGGGATACGCTGTTTCCCTCAAACTCCTTTGTGGAATATTGCCTGTAAAGAAGGTTTGATTAGCAAAGACACTAATATTCTGGAACCTTTTTATTATGTCTCTCCAACGATTGACAAGAATTGGATGATTGACACTATCAAAGAATATAATGAACAACATGATAATTTCTTTATTCCATCCCGTAAGGGAATACATACTGATGAGTTAGTGATTCAGATCTTTAGGGACGGCTTCAGAGGCCCATTTTGGGAAGTTTATAGAGAGTTAATGAGAAGGTTGGAGTTGCAGAGAGATCAATAAGAGGGATAAAATTGTTTTATTTTCCCCAACGCATTACAACTGCTGCATGGTGGTGGCCCGCACCAGGAGCACATATGGCAACAAGATCGCCATCTTTAATTTTTCCCTCAGTAGCAGCTTCATGTAGATTGGCTCCAAGGGAAACACCACTCATGTTCCCGTATTCAGCTAATGTTGTATGTGTTTTTTGGCCAGGGACTTTAAGCTCATTTAGCCAGGCCTCTACTAGGACTTTTGTGGGATTATGGCATATCAAAAAATCAAGATCCGACTCTTTATATCCAGCTTTATGTAATGCTTTTCTCGCAGCCTCAGGTGCCTTTTTGGGGCCTGATTTTTTAATTTGTTCTAGTCCTTCTCCATGACGCTTTACATAAAAATATACTTTTTCCCGATTCCCGTGAAGATAGTTACCTGGCTCATAGCTTTCAGTAAGATTTCTAGGTAGGCGTAAATTACAACCAATAGCATCGTATCCTCTGCCATCAGTTTCTAAATAAGTACTAAGAATGCCATGCCCTTCTTTTACTTTGCTTAAAATAACTGCTGTTGCACCATCACCAAGCAGCATACAGTTTTTTTCAGAGTAATCTGCTACTTTTGTCCAGTTTGCAGAGGCAATACAAGCAATGTTTTTATACGTGCCTGTTTGTATGAGTGATTGACCAATTGTGATTTGAGATAAAAGTGTAGTACAGGATGTATCTACATTTATTGCAGCGGCATTCACTGCTCCTGATTTATATTGCACACTAGCTGCATTTCCTGGCATTGGTTGGTCCTGAATTGTTGGACCATCAAGGATTAAATCAATATCCGTGATTTCAATGCCCGCATTGTGCACAGCGTTTTTCAGGGCATTAACTTCCATGTCAACACCAGTTTCATTAGGACCGCAAATTCTTCTCTCTTTTATTCCTGAATCATCAAAAATATCATCAAATGGAAGCAAAGGAAATTGATTGAACCATTCATTGCTCCTAATATGTTCCGGTACATACAATCCTGTGCCAATTATTCCTACTGACTCCATAATTTCTCTTATTTATTTTTAGTATTGATAGGTAAGATTTAAAATCGCAGAGAGACCTTCTCTCGGAAAGTCATTTGGGATATATTGAAGTGTGCCCGAAGTGTCTGGATCAAAATATTCTTTGTCAAAAAGATTGTGCACAGCAAGTTGAACTTCAAAATCACCCCAAAAGTCACCGCTTGTGAGAGCTAGATCCACTAAAGTATATGATGGCATATCTTCTCTGTTGTCTCCAGCAACACGGGTGCGCTCGCCAGTCCATAAAATATCAGTGTGAAAAGTAAGGAAGTTGAAGATGGAGTAGTTGAAACTAAAGCTTGCTCTTTGGCGGGGAACATTGGGTAATCTGTTTTTTGTGTCACTGTCCTTGGGATCTTGATACGAGTATGTCAGTTTCCAGTAGTTTGTCTTTGAATATTGACCGCTTAGGATTACCTCAACTCCATCCACAGTTGAATCTCCGAGATTAGAATGGATGGCAGGTGAGGTGGAATAGTCATAAACTATTAAGTTGTTTATTTTACTGTAGAAATAATTGATATCCAGTGTGGTTACAGGAGAAAAACGATAGAAGGCGCCAAGTTCATAGGTGCTGATCTCTTCAGCTTCCAAGTCGGGATTTCCTATTACAACGGGATTGTTTTCATTATACAATTCAACGAAGTTAGGGGCTCTGAATGCCTCGCCATAGAGAAATTTTATGTTGGCATCGTCGGTAATACTCCAGACAAGTCCTATTCTGGCATTTGTTGTGTCTCCAAAATCATTATAATTATCATATCGTGTTCCGACGGTTAGATTAAGGCTGTCAATTATCTCCCACTCATCTTGTATATAAAAAGCAAAGATTTCACGATCAGCTTCCTTGTTAAAATTCCCCCAGTCTGAAATGTCTTGCAGGTTTCCAAGGGGTGCTCCGGTATTGGGATCAAAATTGGCTATGTGTATAACGTCGAATTGCTTCACTTTTTCGTAAAAAGCACCAGCAACGAGATGATTGCCGGGGAAGATGTCATAATTAAGTTGCAATTCACTTCCAAAGTTTCGGTTTTTTAATTTCGGCTCACCTATTAAACCATCTGGGAATGCCGGAGGTATAAAGGGTGTAACTTGGATAGAAGGATCTTGCTCGTATTGGTTGTAGAATAGTTTTATCGTTGACGTAAAATCATCAAGAAAGACATGGCTATAGCTCATGTTGGCCCAGTAATTAGTAATATCCCAGGCATTATGTTCTGTAAGGGCGTATCCGAATCCAGCATAAGTACCGCGTTTTTTTGTGACATAACCGGTATGAAAAGAAAAATCTTTATACAAAATTTTCATGAGAAAATCGGATTTTTCAAAACCTGTATCAGCCTTCCCCGGTGCATTTGATAAAGGAGTGCCTGTAAATTGATCCGCTTCTATTGTTGATTCAGCGCCATCGGTTTTCCAGTAATCAAGTCCACAATAAAGCTGGAAACCATTCTCGAATAATTTGCCCCCGGTAAAGTTATATTTTTGGGTGTCGAAATCTCCTGCGGAAGCCTTTGAGCGAAATCCTCCAATATCATTCGGTTTGTTAGTTAAAATATTAATAACTGCAGTAAATGCATTGGCACCATAAAGGGCTGAACCAGGTCCTCTAATGACTTCAATCTGTCTGATGTTTTCAACCGTAAGGTCATCATATACATATGAAAGTGCACTGCCAGTATAGTCAATATTTAAAGGGTGTCCGTCAATCATGACCAGTAATTTCTCAGAAAGTGTAGTCATTATGCCGCGTGTTTCAAACACAAGGACACCTTGTTCATTTATGGAGGTGCCGAAGTTTGGGATAAGTTTTAAAACATTTTTTAAATTTCTTGCCCCCATGTTGGATATTTCTTCTGCTGAAATAACTGTCGCAATTGCAGGAGCTTTTTGCAGGGGAACATTGCGTTTGGTTGCAGAAACTAGTATTCGGTCTACGCGGTAAACATCTTCTTCTTGTGGGCCCTCGCCGAACATTTCTTCAAAAGCCTGTATATCTTCCTTGGTTGTATCTGGAGTTTCTGTGGCAATGGCGGGATTGGCGATAGTGAGAAAAAGAAGCGAAGTAAGCAACCGTTTAACTGACGTCATGAAATTCTCCCCTTTCATAAATAAAGTTGTAGAACGTTACATCCGTGTATCGTCACTTCATTTTTTTATTGTTATCCGAACGGTAACAATAGGATATTATTACCACTTTAGTGGATTTGGTGGTGGGAATGCAAGAAAAGAAAGGGGAAATGCTGGATTTGACAGTATACGTGCTCTAAAAATGGCACCGAACCTCTGCCCAGATGGATCTTCCTTCCATGGGGTAGTCGTTGGGGATGACTGCTTGGCTGGGCTCCCGAATGTCTTCATTGAACAGGTTTTTTACACCCGTAGTTAACTCCCAATTTTTAAAGAGATTTTTTCGTTTAATATTGAAGTTAACCAGGTCGTAATCGTCTATTTCTTCCCTAGTGTCCCCATTAGCCCGGTGGCGTTTGCCAATCCAGAAGTATTGGCAATTTGCGTACCAGTGAGGCAGGAACTGTAAATTGCTTTCGAGATAAAATTGCAAATTAGGAGCGTCGGCAATGAGCGCTTTTGTCGCTCGGTCTTTAGCACGTTGATAGGCTACATTCCCTTTAATTTCAAGTGAATCAATAGGCTCCCAGTGAAATTCAAGCTCGCCACCGTATCCTTTCTGATCTCGTATATTTTGAGCTGTTAGTGTTGTTTGTCCTTGATCCTGTACAAGCTCAATAAGACCTTCGATTTCATAGTAAAAGAGGCTTAAGATTGTATGTAGGCGATTAGTGGGCTGGTAATTAATAGTCAGTTCATATGTATCTGTGGCTTCTGGGTCGAGAGCTTCATTGCCCAAATTTGAAGGATTGTTCTTGGCATAGAGTTCTGCAAATGAAGGTGGCCGAAAGGCACTGCCATACATGAGCTTGGTGGTAAGGTCATAGCGAGCTTCCCAAACCAATGCGAGTCGAGGATTTACAGTGTCGCCAAAGTCTGAATAATGATCATAGCGTATCCCAGCCGTTAATTCCCAGCCACGTGCAAAAGCGAATTCGTCCTGTAATGATATAAAGGTTAAATGACGAGTTTTATCTCCCATAAAAATAAACTCTGTACCTGTCACATTTGTAAGGGTGCCGTCTGAGATTGCTTGGCTTCCATCAAGGACTCCAGGACCGAAGTTTTTTGACTCGGAGGTGGTTACATCAATATATGTGTAGCCCATTGCCAGGCGGAATTTGTTATGTTTTATCCCTTCGTAATAAAAAGTCTGCTCAAAACCATAGTAATCATCTTGGTCAGCAGGGTTACCAATGACACCATCGGGAAAGGCTGTTACTCCGGCAGGATTGACAAAATCAATATTGCCATCGGCACCTATCGGCACAACTGCGCCTTGAGGTAAAAGATGGAAGTAGGTTTCTGTTTTTTGGTATCTGTAATGCAGGCGAGTATCTATGGCTGTATCCTGAAGAAATGTGTCGTTATGGTAGGTGAGGTCGCCAGAAAATATTCTTGATGTTATCTGATTGTCCGGGGCGAGCGTTTGAGTTACGCCGTCTGCCATTCCTTTGTCGTCCCGCAGCCAGCTCCACATTTTGAACGTCCAATCATTTTTTGAGATGGAAAAATTCCCATTACATATTTCATATTCAGTATTGAGTGGACCGGGAGCTAAAGAAGCATTGGTGTCCATACCTGCATCAAGGCTAGTTTGGAGGTCGGAGTCGATTATTCGGTCATCATCGCCTTTGGTATTAATCCATTCAAGCCCTATGGCTACGTCCCATCCACGATATTTTTCACCATGTTGTAGCCAAAAACCACTGGTATCAAATGAGCCATACTGTCCACCAACCTGTGTCCCTGCAATTTCTTGCCCATCTTTGGTTATGATGTTGATGGTGCCTGCAAAGGAATCAGCACCAAAAACTGCAGAAACCGGGCCACGCACCACCTCAATCCTGGAAATCATTACTACCGGCATCCTGAAGCCATGAACTCGTGAACCTGTATAGACGTCAGTAATGGGGATGCCATTAATCATAAAAAGGACATGGGGAGCTAGACTACTATGAATGCCACGAATTGAAAAAATGGGACTCATTTGATTTTTGTTTGAAGGACCAATATGAATTCCCGGTATGGTTTCCAACACATCACCAAGAGTCGTCGCCCCTATCTTCTCAATATCTTCACTGGTGATAACCGAAGCCACAGACGGAGCCAACCGTACTGGTTTTTTACTGCCGGTGGCGGTGAGCATCAAACGGTCAGCATGGAGGAGGTCCTCCTGCTGCGGACCTTTACCGAACATTTCTTCAAAGGCCTGGATATCTTCAGAGGTAGTGTCTGGTGTTCCCGAGGCAATGGCAGGTATGGAGAAACTGAGGAAAAGTAACACGGTGAGCACTCGTTTAGTGGTTGTCATGTACTCTCCTTGAGTCCTTTAAATTAGTAATTCTATGATTTCATGCGAATTCCAGACGATCCCGACCACCCATTCCATTTGATTCCGGCCACTGA
>CAYUCH010000089.1:0-15477 GCA_964443295.1 uncultured Desulfobulbia bacterium
TCAATAGTCTTCTGCATTTCTTTCAGATCTATTACAAAGGTAATTACATAGAAATCGATTATGGCCTCTTTTTCTTTTTACTTTCACTTGCTGCTATCCTCGGCCATCGTTTTGCCCAAACCCACCTGAAGTTACAAATGTTCTCCAAGCAGCTCCAACAAAATGCTGATGAACGAGAAAAAATCATGCAGGATCTCCATGACGGAGTGGGTGGACTTTTGACAAATATCAAACTTCTATCGGAAATGGCCAAGGAATCATCTTCCATGGATCACGTACGCAAAACCCTCTCCATGGTCGCCGATCTTTCGAAAACCAGCCTGGAAGAAATCCGTAATTTCCTTGATATTCTGGATGACCAGGAGATGAGCTGGCAGGCCCTGGTTGCGGACTTTCGACATTACGGAGTTACCACCATTGAAGCCCATAATATGGAATTCACCATGCAGTCAAATGTCCTAAAAACATTGGAAGCGCCCAGTAATTACATGTCGGTGAATTTGACGAAAATATTCCGGGAAGCAATCACCAATATCATCAAACACTCCAATGGCACTGCCGTTGAAGTTTTTTTCGACATGTCCGGCACCATGTTGGATTTCACTATCCGTGATAATGGTGTTGCTGCGGAACAAGGCCGGGAAAATGGCCACGGCCTTGAAAACATGCAAAAACGGGCCAAAGCAATTGGTGCTGAACTTGAAATCATCTTTGAACAGAGCACCTTGGTTCGACTGCAAATGGAGTTGGCGAAATTACAATAGCTGTTAAGGTTAAAGGGATTACCACAATGAAAGTTTCCATAGTTGAAGATGACGACCTTTTGCGCGAAAACCTCAAGATTCTCTTAGGTGGTGAACCGAATATTGAAGTGTGTAATACATTCAGTTCTGCAGAAGAAGCCATGGCCGGTCTTTTTGATAATCCTCCGGAAATTCTCCTGGTTGATCTAGGTCTTCCAAAAATGTCAGGCATTGACCTTATTGCAAAGGTAAAAGAAAAAGAGCCTTCCATTGATATCATGGTGCATTCAGCCTTCTCCAAAAGAGAAACAGTCTTTTCAGCCATCAAGGCCGGCGCTTCCGGATATATTCTTAAAGGATCTACACCACGCGAAATAGTTGAAGGTCTTTTTGAAATGAAGGAGGGTGGTGCTCCCATGACTCCGAAAATCGCCAGGGCCGTCATTGGTGAATTTCAACAGCAGGACACTCAAGATCAATATCTTTTAAGCCAACGGGAAACCGTGATACTCCAGGGATTAGAAGAGGGTCTGACTTATAAAGAGATAGCCACTCGGCATCACATCAGCCCCCACACGGTCCACAGTCATATCAAAAAAATCTACGAAAAGCTACACGCCAAGGGACGCCAGGAAGCACTCACGGTAGCCCGCCAAAAAGGGCTGATATAGAAATAGTCATTTTTTAGGAATGTATTTTACCCGTGGAAGATTCATGAGGTCTGAATCGGATGTGATGACTTGGCAACTATTCAGCAATCCGGTGGCATAGACCTGCGCATCAGCCATTGCCAGTCCGTATTCCAAGGCAAGATCTGCTGTTTTAAAGGCTATCAAGTCGTCAAACGGAATAATTTCTGAATTTTTGATATAACCTGCGGCCAACAATGCCTTTTCCTCGCCCACTTCACGCTTGAGGATCTTATACACCTCGTAAAGAACAACCGCCGGGACTAAAATCTCATCACTTTTCTCGAGGTATTTTTTATAGGCATCTGCCAGTCTTCCATTGGTAAACCACTCCAACCAACCGCATGAATCAATAATATACATTTACATACGATCCTTTTTGTCCCGATAGTCGTTAACCTTGGCATTGGCGGCAATTCCCCGCAAAGCTTTTAAGGGTTGTAGGGGCATAAGAATGACCATACCGTCTTTTTCAATTACTGTGAGCTTCTGCTTGGGACGCAGATGGAGATGTTCTCTGACTGGTTTGGGAATGACAACCTGGTATTTACTTGAAATGGTGGTGTGCACATTTTCTCCTTTTTCACTATCGATACGAATAGTGTAAGAAATGTACAGTCATTCTGTCAATGGATAATTTAAAGAAAAAGAATGTTACGCACACGAACGCAGCAGAGCCCCGGCAATTCCGTCCAATGGCAAAATTTTGTCCACTGCGTTGAGCTTGATGGCTTCCTGGGGCATACCAAAAACCACCGAGGTAGCTTCATCCTGGGCAATGGTCAGAGGAGCGCCGGACTCTTTCATCTCAAGCATTCCCTTGGCTCCATCATCACCCATACCGGTCATGATGACTCCGATGGCATTCTTGCCGGCATATTGGGCTGTGGAACGAAACAGCACATCCACCGAAGGCCGGTGCCGACTTACAAGGGGACCATCTTTCAGTTCCACGTAATACCGGGCCCCACTCCTTTTAAGGAGCAAGTGTCGGTTGCCGGGAGCAATGAGAGCACGACCTCTGAGTACCGTGTCATTGTCCTCGGCCTCTTTCACCGAGATACGGCAGAGTGAATCAAGCCGCTGGGAAAAACTGGCCGTAAAACTCTCCGGCATATGCTGGACAATTACCACTGGTGGAGAATCCAGGGGCAGGGCTTCCAGAAAAATCCGCAAGGCTTCGGTCCCTCCGGTTGAAGCGCCCACCACAATAATTTTTTCAGTGGTTTGTACCATGGCCCTTGAACCGGGCTTGGCCAATACCACATCGGCGGTTCGCTTGGGTTCAATCTCTTTGCGCGGTTTAATGGGCTTCACCTGAACCAGGGCTGCCGCTTTCACCGCATCACAAATCCGTATCTTGGATTCTTCCAGAAACTGTTTCGTTCCCAACTTGGGTTTCTGGATGATCTCAACCGCCCCATAATCCATTGCTTTCATGGTCGTTTCGGAATTTTTCTCCGTCAGAGTCGAGCAGATCACCACAGGTATGGGGCGCTGGGTCATTATTTTTTTCAAAAAGGTGATGCCGTCCATGCGGGGCATTTCAACATCCAGGGTGATCACATCGGGAAGCTCTTGCCGCATTTTTTCCACTGCGAAAAACGGGTCACTGGCCGTATCCATTACTTCTATCTGTGGATCAGAGGACAACACGTCTTCCAAGGTCTGACGCACCACCGCTGAATCATCAACTATGAGTACTTTGGTTTTCTTCACAAGCTCACCTTCTTTAACAGAAGAGGATAAAAAGTATGCTGCAGGTAAAAACCACACTCCAATATATCAGGCCAACTTCAAGTACCATTTTATTTTAGCTTCCTATAAATAGTTGCCGCCACCTGGGTTAGAGGAACATTAAGGCCGTTCAATGTTTCGGAATGCCCCATGAATACGTATCCCCCAGGTCTTAACTGGCGACAGAGTTTATTCAAAACCTTTTCCTGGGTTGGTCGGTCAAAATAGATAATTACATTGCGGCAGAAAATAACATCCATGATCTGGTTAATACCGTAATCATCGTCCATGAGATTAAGATGCTTGAAGCTGACCATGTGCCGCAATTCCGGGACAATCCTCACCAGCCGTGAGTTTTTCTCCTTACTGCGCATGAGGTATTGTCTTTTCATGGCCAGAGGAACCGGTTCAACCTTTTCTTGATCATAAATAGCATTCCTACCATGCTCCAATACCCGGGTAGAAATGTCCGTGCCGAGAATGGAAAAATCAAAACCATTATTCTGCTGGAAAAACTCTGTCAACACCATGGCGAGAGTATAAGGTTCTTCCCCTGTTGAACTGGCTGAACTCCAGAACCGGAAAGTGTTGCCGGCGTCCTGGGATCTTTTTGCTAAAAGCTCAGGCAGAGCGGTGTTCACCAGATAATCAAAATGCCGTGGTTCCCTGAAAAAATCTGTCTTATTGGTGGTTACAACATCCAGAAAATTAGTCAGTTCCTTTTTGCCTTCCTGATCACTGAAGACATAGTCATAATACTTCTCAAAAGAGGGGATGTGTAAAGCCCGAAGCCGCTTAAGCAACCGGGATTGCAACATGGTTTTTTTTTGCCGGCGGCAATTTGATCCCCAATTCGCCATGTACGAAGTTACTGAACTTTGCAAAGGTACCATCGGACATTTTTTTAGGAAGTATCGCGGCGGGTAAGGTGTCGGCCATCATGTCTGCTCTCCTGAGAATTCTGGAGTTGACTTGGGTTGGGGGGTGGAGAGGCAGAGAGGATTCCTCCCTACCCCCGTTGGTCTGCACGTTAGTATCGTTCAAAGTCCTGATCTTGATCATCGCCCACAGCCATCTTATATTCATAGCCATTAACAGCCTGAGTCTCATCTGAGCCCTCAGCCTCTTCTGACTTGTGATAACCATTGGCCTTGGCGGTTTTTTGTTCAAGCAGATTGCTCTTTGGTTTGGCTTGCGCTTGTCCAGCGTTCTGACTGATCATCTTTGCGGTGCTTTTCACTTGTACTGTTTCATCACCGATCTTGAAGAAGGCGATGGTCTCCTGCAATTGGTTGGCCTGGCTTGCCAGTTCTTCGGAAGTGGAAGCCATTTCTTCGGATGCGGCGGCATTCTGCTGGATGACTTGATCCAGTTGCTGGATTGCCCTATTGACCTGGTCGGTACCACTGTTCTGTTCATTATTGGCAGCACTGATTTCTTCCACCAATTCCGAGGTCTTCTGGATATCCGGTACCAGTTTATCCAACATCTGACCGGCCATCTCCGCAACTTCAACACTTGAACTGGAGAGTTGACTGATCTCACCCGCTGCTGTCTGGCTCCGTTCGGCAAGCTTCCTGACTTCAGATGCAACAACTGCAAATCCCTTACCGTGATCACCAGCCCGCGCCGCTTCGATGGCAGCGTTCAAGGCCAGGAGATCGGTCTGTCGGGCAATCTCTTCTACAATGGAGATCTTCTCGGCGATTTCCTTCATGGCGCGGACCGTTTCAGTAACCGCGCCTCCGCCTTTGCGTGCATCTTCAGCAGACTGGGAGGCAATTCTTTCGGTTTGCAATGCATTGTCGGCGTTCTGCTTAATATTGGAAGACATCTCCTCCATGGAGGCGGATGCTTCTTCGGCAGAGGCGGCCTGCTCTGTTGCGCCTTGTGATAATTCCTCAGCCGAAGAGCTCAGTTCCTGGCTGCCGCCGGTGACATTATCCGCCGATGCCTGGATGTCGGTGACGATGAAACGAAGTCTTTGCACCATCTCTTCCATGGATTTATAGACTCCTGTTTTTGGTTGTTCCGTATCAAAGCTTACATTGAGATTACCTTGAGCTATTTCATTAACCACTTCTTCAACTACGGCAGGATCTTCACCGAGTTGTTTCATAACCACTTTGATGAGCAGCAGGGACAGAGTGATTCCCAAACCCACGGCCAGCACACCAAGGCCCATGGCGATGAATGAGTAAATGCGCTGTTTCTTGGCAATGGCTGCAATCTCTGTGGTAGCAATTTCTTCAGCATGGTCGACAATCTGGAGTACAGCCGGCTCAACCTGATGAGCCGCGTCGCGCATCTTCTTGGTCAATGTTGTAATCTCTGCGTCTTCCTTGACAAGGGCCATGAAGGCAGTGCCATAGGCTTCTGTTTTCACCAAAGTGTCGTCTTTATGTTCCTGATCCACCTTGGAATTGGCAAAAGCAGCGTTCAGTTGACCAAGAGTGGCATTGACCTTTTCCACATACTTCTGGTCGCCGCGCAGCAGATAATCTTTCTCATGTTTACGAATTTCCAGAAGAAGCTCCACACCACCAAAGACATAAACAGAAGTGAGGGCCTTGCTCATGGTCTTAGCATGGACACCGCGGATCCCATTATACACTTCATCTTCTGTGCGACTGGAGTTCTTGGGATCTTTGATAGCCGCCAGGTATTCGGGTATCACCGCCTCGTATGCGGCCAAACCATCCAGTTGTTGTTGTTTGGCATTGGGCTCACAGGTGCTCTCATGCAGAGCTTTCCGATAAGTGGCGATGGCCTTTTGCCATTTAGTCAGATATTTATCAGCCTTGGTGCGCTGAAAATCCTTTTCATATCGACGAACCTGCAGGTAATCAATATTGAGAAGCGCCACATTATGTTCCTTCATGGCCTCGGCAAGTTCATGGGCCGCTGCACGGAATTCTCCCTGCAGGCCTGACTTATGATCCAGTCCTTTTATTTTCTCCGCCTCAACAATGGCATCAAAAGCATGCTTATACGCTTCGGCAAACTCTATGACTTTCTCCCCTTCATCGACAACTTCGGGATGGTTGGCAGCCACAGCCAGTTCTTCAACCTTTTTGGCCTCTTTTTCCAGGGCATCAATTGATTGATGATGCTTCTCAACATATTTCAGGTCCTTGCGGGCCAGGAAATCCTTTTCATTCCTCCTGCTTTGCAGCATGTCGGTACCAATCTCCCGGGCATGGGTCGCCATATTGGCATACACTTCGTTGGTTTTTTCAAATCCTGCTTTCATGGACATTGAAGCAAATTGATATACTCCCAAGGCCACAACCATGCAGAACAAAATTATGCCTGTGTTGACCAAAAATTTTGTTTTAAGTTTCATGTCGTCGAGTTTCATTATTCCTCTCCTCTCTTATAGCTGGGCTTGCGCCTGGTTGTCTAAATCTGCCCCCTGTTTCGCCACAGGTGTGGTGGTTTCAATGGCATTCAACTCTTCCACCGAAAACACCCGGTCGATGTCCAGAATGATGATGAAGTCATCATCACGCTTTCCTACCCCCTTAATAAACTCGGTGCGCCAGCGGGTGCCGATTCTTGGCGGTGGCTCAATGGCGTCCGGCTCCAGTTCAATGACTTCATGGACTGAATCAGCCAGGGCGCCGAGTACGGTTGTTTCTCCGTCCATATTCAGTTCCATGACGATTGTCCTGGTGTCGATGGTGTTTTCAGCCTGTTCCATATCAAACTTGGTACGCAGGTCCATAACCGGCACTACGCTGCCCCGGACGTTTATCACGCCCCGCATGAAATCCAGGGATTTGGGGACCTTGGTGATATCGGCAATGTCGAGAACTTCCCTCACCTGGTAAACATCCAGGGCAAATAACTCATCCTCCAACTTGAAAGTCAGATAAAGAGCTGTCTCGGTAATGCTTTTCTCTGCCATGGGAAGCCTCCTTCTGAGGGATGTGATTTAAATGAAATACGGTGTACTGACTAGATCCTAGTTCAAGAGCCGTGCCAATCTTTCAAAACTTCCTTAACATACTGATTTTAAAGACTATTTAGAACTTTCTGGTTTGACTTACTTTTTGAGGTCGGAGAGCTATATGGGGCAGAAACGGACAAGCATGACAGGGGAAAAGGATAACTATCTGAAATCATAGAAGAATTCCCAGAAGTACTACGGTGACCTATTTTCGGGCATCAATGCCCTGTTTGAAGTTAGCTGCAGAGATATGCCCCATTTTACAATGAAAAACTCATTCATGAAGATCCATCAATTTGTTTTTTGGAAGTCTTGCAAAGTCGTGTTCGAAATGGTTTGGGGAATTGTAGCTAAAAGGATTAACTGGGCAGCCTTGCCCAGTCTCTTGAGAGTTCTGAAAATCAAAGGGGATAAGAAGGTAGAAAGACCACCTCTTTATCCCCATTTGTCTGTACATTAATACCTTTCAAAATCCTGGTCATGTTCATCGCTCTATTTATAGCTGGGCTTCCGCCTGGATATTCACGTCTGCCCCATGTTGCATGGCAGGTGTGGTCGTATCAATGGCATTGAGTTCTTGCACGGAAAACACCCGGTCGATATCCAGAATGATAATGAAATCATCGTCACGCTTGCCCACCCCTCTGATGAACTCGGTACGCCAACGGGTGCCGATCCCTGGAGGTGGCTCGATCTGGTCTGGTTCCATTTCAATAACCTCATGAACCGAATCGGCCAGGGCGCCAATTACGGTTGTTTCGCCGTCCATGGTCAGTTCCATGACAATAATCCGTGTATCAATGGTGTTATCAGTCTGGTCCATGTCAAACTTCATGCGAAGATCCATAACCGGCACCGCACTGCCGCGGACATTGATCACCCCGCGCATGAAATCCAGGGTTTTGGGAACCTTGGTGATGTCGACAATGTCAAGAACTTCCCTGGCTTGGGCAACATCAAGGGCGAACAATTGATCCTCTAACTTGAAAGTCAAGTAGAGTGCTGTGTCTGTGATTGTATTTTCAGCCATGACTACGCCTCCTTCCCTTGGAGCCATTCCTTAGTATCGTGTAAATTCCGAGTCTACATCATCACCAACGGCCATCTTGTATTCATAACCTTCATCATTCTCACTGCTATCATTGGCTACATGCGCATTACTATCTACGGCCTGATGAGCTTTGTATTCGATGACTTGAGCGGTTCTATTTTCCTCTTGAGAGGCGACAAGCTGTTCAGACCCGTCATCAATCTTGAAGAAAGAGACCGTGCCCAGAAGATGGTCCGCCTGGCCGGTGAGTTCTTCGGAGGTCGCAGCGATCTCTTCGGACGATGATGCATTTTGTTGAGTAACTTGGTCCAATTGCTGGATAGCTTTATTGACTTGATCAACCCCGGTGTTCTGCTCATGACTTGCCGCATTGATTTCCTGTACCAGTTCGGCGGTTTTCTTAATATCTGGTACCAACTTATTCAGCATCCCACCGGCGGTTTCAGCAATCTCAACACTTGAACTGGACAATTTGCTAATCTCGCCTGCTGCATTCTGACTTCGCTCCGCAAGCTTCCTGACTTCAGAAGCCACAACCGCGAATCCTTTGCCGTGATCTCCGGCCCGGGCTGCTTCAATGGCAGCATTCAAAGCCAGAAGGTCCGTCTGCCTGGCAATCTCTTCAATGATGATGATCTTCTCAGCTATTTCCTTCATTGCCGACACTGTTTCTGTAACCGCAACTCCTCCCACATGAGCATCCTCGGCAGATTGCAGGGCGATTTTTTCCGTCTGCTGTGCATTATCGGCACTCTGCCTGATATTGGAGGACATCTGTTCCATGGAGGCGGAAGCCTCTTCCGAAGAAGCAGCCTGTTCCGTTGAGCCGGCTGATAATTGTTGTGAACCGGCACTCAACTCCTGGCTTCCAGAGGCTACATTATGGGCGGCGATTTTTACATCGCTGACCACTCCTTTAAGTTTGCTGACCATGGAATTCAGGGCATTGCTCAGATCGCCTATCTCATCGTTGTACTTCGCTTGAAGAGTGACATTAAGATCACCTTCGGCAATGGTATTTGCGGTTTCAACGGCATCTTCAAGGGGTTTCAGACGGCTGCCAAGGAAATAAATGATGGTGCCGCCTGCCGCCCCGGCACCCAGGAGACCAAGAACAATAAGGATGATGGCCATGGTTTGGGCACTTGAGGTAATGTCGGTTTTATACATGGTGGAACCGGTGTAAAAACCGTATTTTCCATTCATTTTCCCGGTGAGTACCTTTGCTTTGCCGTTCCAGTCATATTCAATATGGGTCAAGTCTGGTGAGGCAAGCATCTCTTTACCGAAATCATGTGTAGACAGGTCCAACTTCAGAATGAGGTCGGGATTAGGATGAACAAAGGTCAGACCTTCGGTGGTGCAGACAAAGGGATATCCTGTTTTGCCGATCTTTACGGCAGCCACTTTTTCAGCAACAATTCCCACGTCAAATGGCAGTCCAAGGATGCCTGCCAATTCACCATTATCAACAATGGGTGCGGTGACCAGGACCACCACCCTGCCGGTAACCGGTGAGCGATACGGTTCACTGATATGCAATGTGCCTTCCAGGGTTTGATCGATGTTGTCGTTGAAACCCTTATCTCGCCAACCCATGCCAATGGCCGGTGGTGCTCCGGCTGCCACTATTTTGGTATCTTTCACAGCGGTAGAGATAAAAGCATTTTCGTAGATCTGCTGTTCCTTGAAAAACACTTCCAGCATGGGCTGTGCCTGCGAGTAATCCGCACTTGCAGCAGCCTGGATTATGAGAGGATCCTTGGCCAGATAATTTGCCATTCTCACCTGATCGTCATAAAATTTGGTCATCTGGTCGTCAATCATGCCAATGGAGTTTTCCAACTGGTTATAGTAGGCGTTCTCAACGGCATGGAAGGAAGATTGGTAGGAGACAACGCTAATCGCGACCACCAGTAATCCTACAACTCCCAAAACGACCTTGGTCAATGTGATTTTGAGACTACTTTTTTTGCTCTTCATGACCTTTCCCCCTTCACGCTATGCTGCTTTGCATACTGGTTGATTGTTCTTGTCGATGGCAGCTTGAACCATCCTTTGCACATCAACGATAAGTGCAATGGTCCCGTCGCCCATGATGGTTGCCCCGGAGATCTCCTCCACATTTTTATATGCTTTGCTGATTGATTTGATGACTGTCTGATGCTGGCCGATAACCTGATCCACCGCAAAGCAGATGCGGTCACCCATGGCCTCGGCAATGACCACCTTGACAACTTCGGGAAGCTCACCAGGAACATCAAACTGCTCTCGCAAACTCAGATATGAGAAGATTTCACCCCTGAAGGTCATAGTGCTTCTCTCCTGGGCGGTGAGGGCTTCTTCTCGAGAGAGTTCCACGCATTCTTCCACTGCTGCCAACGGCATAACATAATTGACATCGCCCACCTCAACCAGGAGCCCATCGATGATGGCCAGAGTAAGAGGGAGCTTCAGAGTGATGGTGGTTCCATGGCCTTTCTTACTGTCCACTTCAATGGTTCCTCTGAGAGCCTCGATGCCCCGTTTCACCACATCCATGCCCACGCCGCGGCCGGACACATCTGTGACTGTCTTGGCGGTGGAAAATCCGGCCGCGAAGATCATGGCGTAAATCTCCTGGTCCGTTGGTGTGTCATCCGCGGTGATAAGCCCTTTGCTGACGGCTTTTTGACGAATGGTCTCCACATCCAGCCCCGCTCCATCGTCTGTGATCTCAATAAGTACATAGGCTCCGGAGTGGATGGCGGAAAGATGGACGGTGCCTTCTCTTGGTTTGCCGTTCTGCTCTCTGATCTCAGGAAGTTCTATTCCATGGTCGATACAGTTTCGGATGAGATGGACCATGGGATCATTAAGCTGATCGATGACGGTTTTGTCCAACTCGGTTTCCGCCCCTTCAGTGGTCAGGGAAATTTCCTTGCCCAGTCCAGATGAGAGATCACGCACCAGCCGTTTAAATTTGTTAAAGGTAGTGCCGATGGGCAACATGCGGGTGGACATTGTATTGTCCCGTAACTCTTCGGTGAGACTTTCCACATCTTCGGAAATCTGGGTAAGTTCCGGATCACACAAAACTGAGGCTCTTTGGGTAAGCCTGGCCTGCAGAGTTACCAGTTCGCCCACCAGGTCAACCAGGGCGTCAAGTTTGTCAGAATCCACCCGAACACTGGAAACCCGAGTTTTTTCCTGACGATTTTTTCTGAGTTTGTTGACATGTTGCTGCTCGGCCAGGGCGGAGGCCACTGCCTCTTCATTGACAGCCTCTGCTTCCACCAACATTTCGCCGATACGCTTCTGGCCTCCCAACAGAGCCTGCAGGGCCTCCGGAAGGATATCGCCACGCTCCACCAGAATCTCGCCCAGTTTTTTGTACTCAGCGTCTCCGTTGACATGTTCTTCATCGATAATCGTAATCTGCAGTTCACAGTCATCTTCAACAAAGATAAAGACGCCACGGATGTCGTCCATGCTTTTTTCGGTGGTGAGAACGATGTCCCAGAATGTGTAACAGGACTCGGGATCATACTCTTCCAACTCCGGTACCTGGGTGTTATGGGGCACAACGCTGCACTCTCCAAATTCACGTAATTCGTTTATTAAATGAATAGGATTAGTGCCGAATTTAAAAATATCTGCTGCCGGTTTGAATCGGATACGGTAGGTCGCACTTCCGCCTGACTCAGCATTGTTGTCTTGTACAGGAATAGGATCCGCTTCTGTTATTGAAACACTGTCCGTATCACCTGATCCCTGGATGGCTTTAAATGAGGCCGCTAGTTTCCTGGTGATCTCTTCATCCACTGCCTCACCGCCGTCGGCGCTGTCCAACATAGCCTTGATCTGATCACGAGCAGCCAGGGATAGATTGATAAGATCCTTGCTTACTGACAAGGAGCCTTCCCGAACCAGGTCGTACACCGTCTCAACCCCATGGGTAAAATCGGCAATGTCATCAAAACCGAACATGGCGCCGGAACCTTTGATGGTATGCATTGCCCTGAATACCCGGCCCACCACATCCATATCACCCGGCTCTTCTTCCAACTCCAGGAGAGATTCCTCCAACTCGGCGAGTAATTCGTTGGCTTCCTCGATATATGCTGACTGTTGTTCGTCCATGACTATCCCCTGATGCTTAAACTTCTGCCTTTGGCTTTATCTATCCTGCTACCTTTTTCACTACTGCAAGAAGCTGATCCGGTTTAAAGGGTTTTACAATCCAACCAGTAGCACCGGCCTGTTTTCCCTGTTGTTTGATACTGGCCTGGGATTCGGTGGTCAGCATGACAATAGGGGTGAACTTATAGGTTGAATTTGCCCGCAGAGATTGAATCAGCTCAATGCCGTTCATATTGGGCATGTTCAAATCAGTGAGCACCATATTCACCGACCTTCCAGCCAGTTTGTTAATGGCGTCCTGGCCATCTTCCGCTTCGATGACTTCGTAACCTGCGCCGGTCAGGGTAAAGGTCACCATCTGACGCACACTGCGGGAATCATCCACTGTAAGTATTACCTTGCTCATCTTTCCATCCTCCTCATTCCAAACTATGGAGTAGTCAATGACACCTGGGGCAAGCCTTTTTGGCATGTAAAACCCGCATCATTGAGCAGCTCTAATATTACTGGGGCACTCTCAAAATTAAGGGCTATCTGGCTGCTGTTCTTCTCGGCAGTTTTGAGTGCTGAACAGAGAAGTTGCAGGCAGGTGAGATCCGCACCAGTAATACCTGAAAGATCCAAGGTAATTGGCTGGGGCGCATCCAGAGCCTCTAACAGCGAGGTTTTTGCTTCTACAGCCTGGGCAATGGTGAATTCACCCGTGCATAACATGGTATTTGGATTCTCTTTGCTTTGTTCAATGTTCATGTGATCCACCTCGTGATGCTGAGCAATTCCAGCTAAAAAAATTCTATGTTGTCCCCAAGCTCTTCCTCGGTTTGACCTGAGCTGGTGAACTCTTCAGGTGCCGGTAAAGCTGGAGTTTCTTCAAAAAGGTCGATTGTCTCATCGTCTCCGGACAGGAATTGGGTGTGGAGTTCCCGCTCCTCTTCCATGGTGTAACGCTGGGCAAGATCATTGCTGTCAGTGGTTACCATTGCAGCACGGTCGGCCCATGGTTCCAGTTCCATCATGATTTTCTTGATCTGTTTATTAACTATGTTGAACCGTTCGGAAAGATCCGGCAGGAATCGCAAACCGCCCCGGCTGATTCCTATGGACTGTTTGAGAATCTCGGCCTGGTCGATAGCGGTGGCAGAATTTTCTGAAAATGCTTTAAAGTCTTTAAAAATTCCTTCTATCTGGATTTTCAATGCTGCGGTATCAGATGTGTGCTCTTCTTCAACATCATCACGACTGGATACAAGTTTCTGGGTTGTAGCCGCTATGGACTGGTTGATGACGTCCATGTTGGTTACGAAGGTGTCGGTCCTTTCGGAAAGCAGGGTTATCTCATTTGCCAGTACGGCGATGGTGAAACCCTTTTCTCCAAGATGTTCGGCCTTGACTATAGAGTTGAGGGATTTTAACCGGGTATTAAAACTGATATCATGAAGCTTTTCCATATACCCAAGGATGGCGTTCACTGATTGAGCAGCCTGCTCCGAGGCCAGATAAATTTGCTCTTCCAGGGAATCCCCCTGGCTCAAAATATCCAGCAGATTGTCAAGTCCGGCTTGCAGGGCACAAAAAGGTTCCTGATTCTTTCCCCCATTAGCTTGACAATGTGAACTGTCAGCCAATGTAGCGAGGCTATTGCTCAGTTGATCCACTCGGTCACTGATCTCACCAAATGAAGCGTCATTGCCTATGTATAAATCACTCAGCTCACCGGTAATTTTTTCCAGCTGCGCGACCTGCAGAGAAATAATGGCGTGATCTTTTCCCAACAATTCCCGTAAAGATCCATTCCTAAGAGAGGAGGTGTCTTCCAGGTCTTGGGCCACATCAACCAATCCTTCATTGATATGCTCGACCTTTTGCTTCATCCGGTCATGAAACTGAATGTTCATTACTAATTCACCAACCTGGCTGGATATCTCCTGGGAATGCTGACCGGCTTCTTCCAAAGTAGCCATCGAACGTTCCATGAGTTTCTCAATACCCTGAAAGGTCTCATCAACAATTGCCCCAGCGCTCTCCGCAAGTTCACCAAGACTTTCATTACTTTCTGAGATCTGATGCTGGGCTGTGATCAAAAGGTCAAAAGCTGCCTTGGCATCTGTCTGAATCTGATCCTTGATTTCAAGTATTACCTCGGAGAACTTTTTAATTTCCTGGGATTCAATGGTGAACATTTCAACTGCTTCCGGACTCCGGGCACTCTCAACACCAACACTGAGTCCGATGATCCGCATGACTTGGGCGATTTGTTCGAGCTCATCGCACATGGAGCTGAATTTTTCCAACTGCCCGAGTTCTTCCTGGACCAGGCCAAGTTTACCCTGCACACCACTTCTGCATTTTCCAAGCCTTTCCTGGGCATCCTGGATAACGCTTTCCAGTCGATGCAGGATATTGTTTTCTGATTGACTGCTGATTTGCTCAACCATTGCCATATCATGGCTTGTTCGGTCCGTGGTGCTGCGATAAAGATCCTGTAAATCATCACCAAGTTGGACAAAACGGTTTTCTACTCTTGCAACCATGGTATCCAGGCTGTCAGTCAAGGTGAAAAGAGTGCTGGAAAACTTCTCCAAGGTTGCTGGGGGCAAACCAGGTCGAAGCCAACTTGTTGCCTCGCTAAGCTTTGCAACGATTGAAGTAAACCCATCCCTTCTTTGACCATCCTGACTATGTGAATTAAATAAGGAAAGCACCTTGTATACCTCTACATATTGCTTTGAGTTGAGATTGATGAACGAAACTCCAAGCACGCATCCTTCTTGGCATAATGAAAAACAGCATAGAGTTCCCGAAGGCTGAATGGCTTGACCAGATAGTAGAAAATCTTCCTTTCTCTGGCCTCAGCCTCAAGCTCTCTGGAATTTTCACCGGTCATGACAACTATTTTTGCTTCAGGATTTTCAAGTCGCATTTCAGGAATCACCTCAAGGCCGCTACCGTCGGGTAGATTGACGTCAAGGAGTATGATGTCGAATTGTGTCTGCGCTACCTTATCAAGAATTTCTTTGCAATTGTTTGCTACGGTGGTGCCATAGCCGCAATTGCTGGCAAAACGTGACAGCAAAGACTGCACACTGCTTTCATCTTCAACAATCAACACCCTTGGGTTGGATTCGTCTGTCAGAGGTGGCCTGGTTTGTTTGGACAGGATCTACCTTCCTTTAAGTGGAATGT
>CAYUCH010000090.1:0-15413 GCA_964443295.1 uncultured Desulfobulbia bacterium
TGGGTGGCCGGCTTCGCGTGGAATAGGTGGCCGAGATCAGTGGAATACGCAAAATACTTCTCGTCTTCGCTTTGACGAATAATTTGTCTTTGAATTGGATCTCCTGTGCATCCCACCCTTCCGGATTAAATTTGGGACAGCAATCGGTGGGATTGTCGCTAATATCGAATTTAGGCAACGCATTGACTTCCATAATGTACCTCCCTGATATAAATTATCGCATCCGAATGCGCCAAAATCATTCAAGGTAAATCTATCAAGCTTGATAATTTAACTGTGCCAAATGAAAATGCTTTTTAACAGGAGCACGGGTGATAAAAAACAGCACTGCAGCGAGAAATACACTATCTATCAATGTAAACCAAGATCCACCAGAACAAAGGCCTATGATTCGTAATGAATTAATCAGCAGATTGAGGAAAGAAAGAATGATCAGCACCCTTCTGGCATTTTCTTTGAGAAAAAAAATCCCCCCTCCTGTAATGGAAATCAACAAAAAATAAATCCCTAAAGGTATTACCTCGTAATTGATGCTGAAAGTATTGATAACAGTTGAGAGATGATGTCCTTCTTTAAAAAAGGGTATGAAAAACAGCACGTACATACCATATGCAATACCAACAGAACCATATAATAGAAGGAACAAGCCCACACTCTTAATAGTCCTGACAGAATACGTTTCACTCATCATAGGACCTCACCTTAAGCATGAATAAGGTTTCATAAGCTTTAATGTAGCTAAACTCTTTTTTCCATCATAGGTGAAAAAAGAGATACATAGCAAGTTCCAGATTGTCCGACTGTAAAAATGAAAAATTAAAAAAAGCGCCTGGGCAGGAACCCAAACGCTTATGAATGAAACTCTATTTTCGCTATCTCAATTCAACGTTCTAAAGACATTGACAACCTCTGAGCACTTCAATAGATTTCATTAAACCCGAATCTTTGTCTCACTCTTACCTGGATTTTTTTCAAGTCGCTTATAGTGGTTGGCCGCTGATTTAGCCAACCGATCAACCAAGTGTGGCAGGTCTGAATTGTACCAAATATCGGTGAAATCTGTAGAGGCGAGAAGCCTTTCATGTAATACAAATTGCGGATTCATGTTGGGCATCAAAGCAGTGTCATCGTAGTTGAAGGTCATCTTTCCTAAAAAGACGTTGTTCAATAAATCCTGTGTACTATAGGCGAAAAACTTCTTCAGGTCCTCAGTCGATTCAGCATGGTTAATCTTGTTCCTGAATGCTGGCATAATGGAGTGGTGCAATTTGGTAAATGATCTTTTTTGAGACATAGTCGACCTCCCGTTTAAAATTCAGACCCTACACTTCTATTATGAAAAAGCTGTAATCAGGATGTCAAATAGAAAGTGAGGGACACTTAGACCTTGCATCTTCATCACCCACCTGTCTGAAGGTTCACCTTGGAGGATCCTTAAGAAATGGCTCTTTGCTGCTGGAATACTAGTTAAAGCTTACTATTTTGCTGAAATAGATGGCGAATGATAGCAATATTTTCGTGGTCAAACAAAACGAGGAGTTAAGTGAGTACGAAGGCAATCTCTGTCTTAAAGGTAAGCCGTCTGCATCCGAGGATTAGTTTAGGACAGAGTTTTGACAAAGACAAATTATCTAGATCACATCTACATTGAATTACTATTGGCTCAAGGTCTTTCCAGGATTACATATCAAGCCATTCTTTGGCTTCACGTTCATCATCAAACACTTTTGTTTCTAGTTCCAGTTCCTCTGTTAATTTGGCAAAAAGCACCGAAAAATGAAACGCATCATCATGGGGAGCATACACCGACCATTTACATTTTCCCCGCAAATCTTGCGTTTCTTCGATGAACTTCGCTACCATTTTTATTTTTTCATAACTGGCATTGGGACCAGGCTTTGCCCCAGTGAAATCAACATACTTATTATACCCTTTCTCAAACGATGGATTACTGATGATACTTTCTTCATCTTTAATTAAATCTTCAAGCTCTACATTGCCTTTGGCTCTCACAAAAACAGTTCTCATGCTTTTATCTATTCGATGGCTCACTGGCATAATTCATCTCCTACTAGAAAAATGAAGCTCGAGTCAGATCTCAGAAAGTACAATACACTGCGTGCAAGCCTTTTATCAAGTTAGGCAATCCTGGAGCTGATCACAGGTTCCAATGAGGCTATAATCTCTCCATCATCAAAAACCGTCACCCTCCCTGTACTTTCCGATACAACCACTGCTATTGCCTCGCTGTATAATGTCATACTTGCCGCAGCCCTATGGCGTGATCCAAGCCCTTTGAGTTGCTTTGTTATTGAACTGACTGCATCAAGATGGCGACCAGCAGCTTCAACGATACCTTTACCGGAAATAACAAACGCCCCATCCAGCTGGGCAAGCTCTTTAATACTTTCCACAACTTCGGAAGAGGTTATCTCCCTTTTTGACTCAGGATAGCCTTTAAATGGGTTAAAAATCGCCTGGTGTGATGATCGCATGATCTGGTCCACATTCCCGACCATAAATGTCGTACCGACAGGTTTACCCTCTCTACCAAGGGCTCCAATGTCCAAGGCGATATCAACTACAGCAATTACGGTCTTAAAGAATTTTCTAGCAATCAACGAACGGGGATCAAAAGGAAACTCTTCACTCCAGGAGAGAGAGAGATCGTGCACTGTAATGGTGTCCAAATGATCTTTGCCCCAAGGACCAAGAACACACAACACTTTGCTGTCAGGTTGGATTACCTCTTGAGAAACCGCCTGCATAAAGGCGTATTTGATTCGAGAGAAGCGGGTCTGATTGCCCGACCAGGTGTGGATTACAGTCTTATTGTTTACCAAGCAATCCGGGATTTCCTGACCTTTAGGAATGACAATAGCAACTTTTTTATCTTTTATGGAATCGTTGTCTTTCAGGGCTTTACAAGATTGATCACTATTTAAGAAGAGAAAAACCTTATCACAGGCAGTATCCTCAGCAAGTTGCAGCGCATTGGATATTAAAATATGGGCCTGCTCGTGATTTTTCATGAACGGTATACCACTTGTCTATTCTTAAGATCCTGGGAAACCCCTCCTAATATGTAATAGGTAATCAAACCTGGTGTCACTAGAATTCTCACGAAGGAAGCAAAAAAACAGCGCCTGTGGCAAGTGCCACAGGCGCTGTTATGAAAAGCTATGTGATAAATGTTATCTATTCAGCGGCAAAAGCTGCACTGATTGATTTGGTCAATTTTGCATCAACTACTTCAGTGATGGAAGCGTCATCCACCTTGGGAACATCCTTACGGATGGCCTTGGTGACATTACCGAACTGAACACGGAGCTTCTGGCTGCTCACCAGTTCCAAGGCTTTCTGGATTCTCTCCATGGCCTCTTCCCTGCTCATACCTTCGGCTTCGCCCAGAGGACCGAGTTTTTTCATGTCTGCGGTGAACTCGGTGATGAGTTTGACAAAACGCGGTGCTTCAGCAGCAGATGCCCACTGCAGGTTAAAGCGTTCTTCCTTGATGCCGGCCTCTCTCAAAACCTTCTTGAGCAGCGCATCGACTCCCATTGCATCGTAATTACCTACCTGGTAATGACATTCGCCAAGTTGTCAGCCGCCTGTGAAGATGCCATCCGCACCTTCTGCAAAGGCTTTCAGTACAAAAGCGGGATCAAGACGACCAGTACACATAATCCGAATGGTACGCAGATTTGGTGGATACTGAAAACGTGAAACACCAGCCGAATCTGCGGCCGCGTAACAGCACCAGTTGCAGAGAAAACCCAGAATCTTTGGGTTGAAATTGTCACTCATGGGATTCTATTCCTCTTTTTTACAAAACACTTAGAAAAGTTATATGTTTTCACGTAACACTTAAACTTTATCTTTAAAGCAATCACAGGTGCCGGAGATGACCGCAAGCAGGGTGGTTAATTATAGCCCGCTATGTTGGACACCCTGATCGTGGTCAGATTCGGTGCCTGTGGTTGCTTATTCCTCTTCTTGTTCTACTTGGCCGAAGGCCGTTATTTGAGCTGTAATCTGTTCGTTAGTAAAGCCGCCCATTGAAATGGCAAAGGTGGGGCAATGCGCAGCGCAAATACCACAGGCCTTGCAGGAGGCGACAATTGTTTCTGCTTTACGTTTTTTATCGACTTTGAGCATCTGAATTGCCTGATAGGGACAGAGGCTTGTGCAAATACCACAGCCGATACATTGATCCTTATCTACATTGGAGACGATGGGATCAACGGTTACTGAACCTTTCACCAAAGGAATGGATGCTTTTGCCGCTGCGGCCTGGGCCTGGACAATGATCTCGTCTACTGGCTTGGGTGCATGGGCCAAACCACAGAGATAAACGCCGGATACGGCCAACTCAACAGGGCGCAGTTTCACATGGGCTTCAAGGAAGAATTTATCTTCATTAATCGGAAGCTTGAGCATCTTAGAAAGATCTTCTGTGCTTTCAGGAACAACACCAACACTCAAGGCAATAAGATCCGGCTCCAGCTCAACTTTTTCCTGGAGAATTGGATCAAAGTATTTCACTGCTACCTTGGTTCCCTTTTTACCAATATTGGGTTTATCGTCCATGGTGTAAGGGATGAAAAGTACGCCTTTTTCCCGGGCCTCACGGTAGGCATCTTCTGCATAACCGTATGTCCGCATCTCGCGATACAGGACTACAACCTGGGATTTTGGATTGATCTCTTTGATCTTCAGGGCATTTTTCACTGCCTGGTTACAACAGGTCTTGGAGCAATAAGCAAGATCATCGCCCCGGGAACCGGCACATTGGACCATGACAACAGAATTAGGAGCCCGAGTCTTTGCTTTACCGGCAAGCTGTATCTCAAGTGCCTGTTGGGTGATAATATTTTTGGCCTTGGGAAGCTTCTTACCAAGGACTTTTTCCGGGGTATGCTCTTTTCCACCCGTGGCAATTACGATGACACCATGATCAACGGTCTGCTCAGCAGACTTTTTGCCCTTGGTGGTTTTAATCACACTTGAGAAATTACCCACAAAACCATCGGTGGATACCAACTCGGATTTAACTGCCACATCAACCAGTTTATTCTTGTTAACCTTGTCGGTTAGTTGTTTCAAATACTTCGGCATATCATCCCCGGCCAGGGAATAACGGCTGCCCAACAATTGACCGCCAAGCTTGTCTGTTTTTTCTATCAAAGTACAGGGATAACCTTGATCCGCAAAGGCCAGGGCAGCATTCATACCGGCCACACCGCCACCAAGAACAATGGCGCTCTTAGTAACTGGCACTGTTTGCTCTTCAAGAGGCTGAATGTGACGCGCCTTGGCAATACCCATACGAACAAGATCTTTTGATTTGTCGGTGGCAGCGCCAGGCTCGTTTGCATGTACCCAGGAACAATGGTCGCGAATATTAACCATCTCAAAGAGAGAACGATTCAGGCCAGCGTCTTTCAAAGTTTCTTGAAAGAGTGGCTCATGGGTACGTGGGGAACAGGCAGCAATGACTACCCTGTTCAGTTTATGCTCTTTGATCTTATCTTTGATGATTTCCTGGGCATCCTGGGAGCAGGAATAGAGGCTGTCATCAAAGAAGACAACATCTTCTATCTCGCCTGCGTAATCGGTTACCTGGGGAACATCAACGGTTCCACTGATATTGATACCGCAATGACAGATCCATACACCGATGCGAGGTTCTTCAGCTGTGATCTCTTTCTCATTGGGGTATTTTTTATGTTTTACGCCTTTACCGCGTTGCTTCTTAATAAGGCCGGTTGCTATACCCGCTGCAGCACTTGCCTGTGTTACACTCTCTGGAATGTCTTTGGGGCCCTGAAAAGCACCGGCAACAAAGACACCTTTGTTTGAGGTAGCAAGAGGTGCAAATGTGGAGGTTTCGGCGAAATCGTATTTATTAAGATCAAAATCACCAATCTTGGCGAGATTTTTGGCATCTTTCGGCGCATCCAAGCCAACAGAGAGGACAACCATGTCAAAACCTTCAAAACTATGCTTCCCATCCACAGATGAATAGGTAAGTTTCAATTGGTTGTTCCATGGCGTGACGTCAGCAACTTTGGCACGGACAAATTTGATACCGAATTGCTCTTCCGCCCTCTTCTGGGCAGCATCAAAATCCTTACCCTGGGTCCGCATGTCCATGTAGTAAATGGTGATCTCACAATTGGGATCATGCTCTTTGGCAACCATGGCTTCTTTAATGGCATACATGCAGCACACAGAGGAGCAATACCCATTATCACAGCCAAGATCACGTGATCCAACACATTGAATAAAGGCAATTTTCTTTGGGTGGCTTTGGTCTGAAAGACATTGTACTTCACCCATGAAAGGTCCAGATGGGTTGAGCAGCCTTTCAAATTCAAGACTGGTTACCACGTCAGGATGCTTACCATATCCGTATTTCGCAAGAGTCTCATCTGAGATCTTACCAAAACCAGGGGACATAATTACAGAACCGATATTCAACTTCCGGTTCTTTGCCTTCTGCTTGAAATTAATAGCATTACTGCGACAGACAGGCACACAGATCTGACACGTGTCGTGTTGTACGTGCAGACAGGCATCGGGATCAATATAATATGTTGCGGGTACGGCCTGGGGGTAATCTATATGAATGGGCCTGGTTAAGGCCAAACCTTCATTATAGTCATCCACTAAATGTCGAGGACAATAAGTGGTACATAATCCACAGGCAGTACAGGCTTCTGCATCAATATACCGAGGACGAATTTTTAACTTGGCGGTATATTCACCAGGTTTTCCATCCAGAGAAACAAGGTCTGCGTTACTGATTATTTCAATGTTGGGAGACCGACCGGCCTCCACCAGCTTGGGCGCCAGGATTCAAAGCGAGCAGTCGTTTGTTGGAAACGTCTTGTCCAACTGGGCCATTGCCCCGCCGACTGCTGCTGTCTTTTCCACGAGATAGACGTAGAATCCAAGCTCAGTTAAATCAAGGGCTGTCTGGACGCCAGCGACACCGCCACCGACAACCATCACAGCTCCTGATTCTTTTGCTTTTGCCTTTGCCTTTGCCATGACAAACTCCAATGTAGAACGTTATTTCAAAATGAAATCGATTATATATCTATACTCTTGTTCCGAGGGCAATCACGTGGATTGCCCCTATTACCATGCTTAGCCGCAAACCTCGACTTTGATGGCGCACATCTTATATTGAGGTGAACGGGACAGTTTATCCAAATTGTTTGGCAGCTTCAAGTACTGTTGTTTTGGGAGGGACTGTAACTTCCTGCCCGTCGATGGTAAGTTTTATATCAGCCATATCGTATCTTTAAATTCTAGTATTCTGAGTTCAATACATCTTCATAGAGAGGATGCTGTATGGAAGAATTTTACTTCACGGTCCTGGATTCAGAGGCCATTTAAAAGCAACTATCTTTAATACCCCTTGAACGAAGAACGCAGAACCAACCATTTATGCAGATGGTTTCCACTCTTTCAAAAAGGCCGGCAAATGACCTGCTTCCCTTGGTCCCATGGCGATATTCCAATCAGGCAGCTCTTCTTCAAGCTCACCTTTAATGGATGCAAGGTATCCAGGAATAATCAGTTCACGATGCTTGACCTTGTCCTCGATGCCGGACTTCTTGACAAATTGGGCAATAAGATCTGCACCAAATTTACCAGCCGCCCAAGCGGTAAGAACTGAAAGACCTTCTGTGTCTTTAATGAGCAGCCAAGATGGTACCTTGCTTCCTTCGATCTCACCGGAAACGATAAAGTAGGTAAGAGAGAAGTTACAAGTGATAAGTACTGGAGAATTCTCATCCGGTCCGCTGATAGGATAGATATCCTCTTCAACAACCATTGGACGCTGCGGATCAGTGAAGATGTTCAATCTTTCAAGAAGCAGTGGGAAAAGAATATCACCCTGCAGGTCGGAAAGAACAATGATACCAGCATACTTGGCAATGAGAACCGAGGAGATCATCGCTTCCATGAGTGGATCTTCGGTCATCTCACATGGAAAAGTAATGGTTGGGAAACCAAGTGGCTTATATTTGGTCTTGATAGCAGAACGACGGGCAACAATGCTGTCCTCAAAAGCAGAACGAACTGTCCGGGCTCCGGTATCGATAACCATATCTTTCAGGCCGGCCCCGGTGAGTTTTTCAGTCAACTCAACAGTACCGTCCAGGTTGTCACCCTTCACACCGAGAGGACAATCACATTCCTTGGCAACATCGGCCATGGCGTCGGCATTATCTTTATTTGCGCCAAACAGAAGCGGTTTGCGATCGCCACAAATTCCAGCGGCAGCTTTCATAGCGCCTGCATCCTCGGTCATCAGGATAATCTTGGCGTCTGACGAACCATTCAAGACTTTCTCAACCAAGGAACAAAAGGCTTTTTCATCACCTTTGGTATCCTGGATGGCAATGAGGTCAGCCTTGAGGTTGACACCTACACGCTCGTATCGAAGGTTGTTAAAACGATCGATTCGTCCGTCGACATCGCCATCAGCCATATCAGTGGTAACCAGAACGGCGATACCAGTTGGGCTCTCAAAGCGTTTTTCATGCCTGAACAGACAGGTTTCTCCACCAGTGGTGAAAGTTTCATCCCCTGCCCCGAGTTTAATTGTGCGAATGGGAGGCGCTGACGCCTCTCCAATGGTCGCTTTTACCTCATCGTCCACATACGGACATTCACCAATCTCGGTTTGCCCTGCGGCAACCTTCATGGCAAAGGCAAGACACGTTGGAATTCCGCACTCCCCGCAATTTTTCTTAGGAAGCATTTTGAGGATTTGAATGCCGGTTAAAGCCATTTTATTGTTCCTCCCCGTTTGGAGCTTAGTAGTTATTTTTTAACTGTATAAAACTTAAATCACTGACATTACATTAAGGGATCTAATTTAAGGGCTGGATGTCCTTTCTCCTGGAGGAATTTCAATACTTCTTCCTCAGTGGTCCCTACTTCTTCATCAGCAATCATGTCATAAAAATCAGGAATACCAATTTCTTTGGCGCGTTCCTGCAATTTCTCTTTTATCTCTTCTTTAAGAATTTTGGGCAGCCAGACAACACGTTCCAAACCACCCTCAGCTATGAAAAGTTTTTTACTGGTGAGATAATGCTTGGATACTCCCATGAAACCAGGTGTCTGGGCGCCACCACCTGCCATACCGGCCAAGGTGGTGAACTTCATACCTGAAGGAGTCATGCCCATATAATCACGATTAACAACCATGATGCCGTTACATTGGGGCAGAGTCGCAGCAATTGCCTCGAAACAACCGCAAGCGGTCATGGGGGCATTCATCAATGAGTAACAGCTAACCTCGGGAACTGCGCCCCTGGATGCTTGGTTGACAAACTCGTTGATACCAGAGAAAAAACCATTTGTCGGATCGGTACATTCACCCTTATCAATGGGCTGATTGGGGCCGGTGGGATTAATCTGAAAAGAGGCCTTGCCGTCCAACCAGTTATAAGCGCCACACATTCCTACACGCTCTGGAGTGATGACACAAACATGGCTTGGCGCAAAAGACTGACAAAGCGTACAAGAGTAGAACACCTCTTCCGTCTCATCGGTCATGCTACCAAGGCGAAGGTCACGCTCGGTGTACACTGATTTGGCAAGTTCCATTACCTCATCAACTTTTTCTTGCTCGGTGTAGATTTTCACCTGCACCTTGTCGAGAATGGCACCGAACTCCTGGTGCAATTTACCATGGAGCACTTTGCCGATGTGGGCAAAGGAGAAGCCTTTCTCAACCGCAGCTTTGCCTATACGAATCCACATAATGGCACGCTGACCAATATGCATGATACCCTGAACATAGTTGATCAGATGATGGAATTGTCGTTCAAGAATGGGTTCGAAATCCGATTGCATTTCACGACCGGCAACTTCAACCAGGATAGCAATGGGCAGATTCTGACCTACTTCAATGTCCTGAATGTCAGGTCCTTCAACAATTACTTCGCCATCAACGACTTCATCCATTTCTTTGGAGATCAAGACCTCAACACCGGTGGTTCGACCACCACCACATTCCATGAAGAGATCGTCTTTACGAATTCGCTCACCCTCGAAGGCAGGACCGAAAGACATGGGGATATCAATCTTGGATACATTGACCTTCAGGCCGCGAACCTCAATTGCTTTCTGGACAAATTCATCATGAGGCACGTTACTGACAACATGCTCGTATGTACAAATACCAGTGGGCAGTACTTCGGGGATATCCCAGTCAGAAATGGTTGGGAAACCCCAGTTGATAGCACCGGCGGCATTTGCATACCATTCATCGGAAACTTCACCAAAGGCCATAACAAATGCAAAGGTACGGTCTTTATTGTATTTCAGGTTGCCCATGTAATCGCCGGGCTTGATACCACCGAAGGCCAGAGCAACACGGCAGGCAAAACCAATGGCAAAAACTGCTGTGGTATAGCTTTGACCAAATGGCACCAGACGGGTGTTCCAGCCAATCTGCACATCGCTATCGATCAATTGATCGGCCATGCGGACGCCATTGGTATGGTCATGCATGAAGATGTACAGGTTCTTTTCCTGCAGTTCCAATGCAATTTTACTGGCAGTTTCTTTATCTGGAGGTGAACCCATGATGGCGGCAAAACCCGGTGCTGTGCCATCAACGAACTCAACACCACGTTTACGGAAAATGACGTCATCGGCAGCACCCAACCAAATATTACTATCTGTTGGATCTTCTGTCTTGGTGTAGTAGTCAGGTTCGTTCAGGTAACGAATGGCCTCATACATCTCCTCGGCAAAAAAGGTAGCCATGCCTGATTCCAGGGCAGGAGCCAGGTATGGAAGCCATTGTTTGTCGGTCACCTCGGGAGGCAAGAGTTTACGGCATTCCTGGAATATATCCTTCATGTCGCCGATGGTTTGAACCTTGGCTCCCAACATGGAATAAATAATTGGCAGGAAATAGGCCGTATTTGGAAAAGAAACTTCCTGTTCCGGACCAAACTTTTTCAGTGCTTCCTCAAAGGTTTCCTCGGCCATATCCACTATTTTGTGGGCACCTCGGATAGCGGCTGAACAGATTATCTTTGACATGGATTAACTCCTCTTACCTTATCTATATGCAAATCAATTAACTTTTTACTCTGATACTGCATGGTTCTTACTGATTAACTTTATTCCATCAAGCCATCTATTAAAGATTCGGTTAATGCAACAGCTTTTGGATGACGCATGATGAGTAGCTCACCACCGGCCATCAACATGCAGGTAGCAGTGATGGCTTCCATGAGGATACCGCGCTGTTCCTGATCACCGATCATTTCATCGGAAGGCAGGCGACACTCTTTGGCTTTCCATACTTCGCGACCGAGGTTACAGATAAATGGAACCTGTAATTTTTCATCTTTCTGAGTCAGGGCGGCAATTCTGATCCGCTCCATAACTGAATAGGTATACTCAATACCGTATCCAAGGGCGCCGATTGAAGGATCAATGAGAACGGTATCCAATGAAACGCCGAGGTTTTCCAACAGAATGTTCAACTGTTTGGCAAGGTTGACATCGATTGGTGATGCAGCAATCAAAGGATGACCAAAAGCCATAGCTGTTGCGCCTAAGGTTCGGTAATTGACATCTGTCAATGGACCTAAACAAACCTTCTTCTCGCCAACCAGGGAAGTAATTTCCCTCAAGGTCTCGGTATCCTTGTCAGCATTGTTACAACCCCAGAGAACAACCGGTACATCAACGGCACCTATTACATCAGCTGCAATCTTGGCGGCATCTGCAGAGGATCGATTCATACCGTTGGGATCAGTGCTTTGCAAGGAGAGGCAGATGGACTTGGCCGCATAATCATTAACGCATTTCTGGGCCCAGGCCACTGGATTATCAAGCACACCCTCAAAATGACGGGCTAAACTCTCGGGCATCTCTTCAGGAGCTGCATCAAGTACATCCATGGCAATGAGTGGCTTATTGGGCATCTCACCTTCAAACAGCTGGAAGGCCAGAGTAGCAGCTCCACCAATGGTAAGGCTGTTTCCTTCATTACCTAGAACGGTTTGTCTGATGGCACCTGAGTACTCTTCAGTATAGGAGTTCGCAGGAACCTTGGAACCACGCTCGCTCAGAGGTGTTTTCTCTACTTCAAGGGAAGCAACCTCTATACCGCCTGCAGGAGCGGCTGGCTTTGCAGCTGGTTTCTTCTCAGCGGCTTTAGCAGTTTCTTCAGCTTTCTTAGCTTCTGCTGCCTTTTTCTCTTCTTCAGCCTTTTTAGCTGCAGCGGCTTCATCAGCTTTTTTCGCTTCCGCTGCCTTTTTGGCTGCAGCAGCTTCATCAGCTTTTTTCGCTTCAGCTGCTTTTTGCTCTGCTTCGGCCTTGGCTTCTTCTGCAGCCTTCTGCTTGACAGCCTCGTCATCTACCTTAGGAGCAGCAGCCGGTGCTGGCGCAGCGGGGGCTGGAGCAGCAGCAGGAACTGTTCCTTCAGCAGGTGGCTCCTTGGCTAAAGTTGATTGTGCACCAGCAAAGTGGGACAGGGCTTCAAACTGTTCGTCTGAAATTCCAAAAGCCTTTTTGAGTGCGTCAAGGCCTGTCTTAACCTGTTCCAGGGCCTGTTGACGTTCTTTTTCGTTCATCTCGTGTTCTCCCCTATCATCTACAGCAATGGTTCCAGGCTGAACTTCTCCTTGCTGGATAGTCATCGCAGCCGCTTTTTCCTGGGCTGCGGCTATAATTTTCTCAGCTTCTGCTTTTGCAGTTGCCAATACATCTTCAGTGCCGGCTCCTGATACTTCAATGGTTTCTCTTGCCGGTGCACTGACTGGTGCGGCATCATCATCAAAAACAGGCCTTGGACCTAAGTTGGCTCGACTGACAATTTCAGGAACCGCTTTCTCCCATTCAATGGCCATAATATGGACACCGGAAACACCTTTGATTTCCTTGACCTGATTGATGATATCCACACAGATATTAATGCCTTCGTCCTCTTTATCCTTGGCATCTTTCATCCGGCTGATAACATCGTCGGTGACATCCATACCTGGCACAAATTTCTTCATGTACCGTGCCATACCCAGAGATTTCGGTGGTGTTACACCGGCCAGGATGGAAACCTGTTCATCAAGACCGAGGTCGCGAACCATTTCCATGAATTTGGCAAATTTTTCTACATTATATATGATCTGGGTTTGGATAAAGTCAGCACCGGCAGCTACCTTTTTACCAAGCCGAGTGGCTCGGTATTCAAAGGGATGGGCAAATGGATTGGCCGCAGCACCTAAAAAGAGCCTTGGCTCATTTGCCTTTATTGCTTCACCACACTGGAATTTATTTTCATCCCGCATGTCTTTGACCATCCCAAGCATCTGGATGGAATCCATATCAAAAACACCTTTTGCATTGGGATGATTACCAAATTTCTGGTGATCACCGGTGAGGCATAATAAATTTTTCAGCCCAAGGGCGGCAGCGCCTAAAATATCGCTCTGCATGCCGATACGGTTTCGGTCCCTACAGGTCATCTGGATGACTGGCTCCACACCTTCTTGCAAGGTTATGAGCCCAGCACCGATACTGGACATTCTGACAATAGCGGTCTGGCAGTCAGTAATATTGACTGCGTCAACAGATCCTTTGAGGATGCGAGCTTTTTCTCGCACTACCTCAGGATCCCCGCTCTTCGGCGGGCCAAGCTCACCGGTTACAGCGAATTCCCCGTTAGCAAGAATTCTTTCTAATCGACTTCCCGATTTCATTAATCTTGATCCTTTAAATATTAAAGGTTGATAAAGGTTCAGGATTCCAGGTTTCTGGTTGAGGAGTGTTACCCCATAACCTTGAGACCTTGAACGTTGAACCTGAAACCTAGCGATTTCGTCGCATTATGGAGTGTGTTGTGGACCTGTGCAACCGACATCACCAACGCCGGAGCCAGCCTCCAAATCACGACGCATAGCCATATCAAACAATACGCGATCTTGTTTTTTGTTTATGCCAAGAGCATCACGTTTTGATTCGATCTTCTCAATCATCAGCTTGGCAATGGCCAAAGCTTCTGCTTCAACATTCCAGTGGGCACCGAGATCCTCCATAATGCCTTCCTGGAGATAATTGCTGAACTCTTTGGAACCTGTCACTTCCAGACTTTGGAAGACAACCTGAGCGCCACTGGCAACAAAATATTGACCAATGGCCACCGCTTTTTCACTCATCCACAGTGGTGCTGTACCAATAGCAGGCAGGTCAGAGATATCATCTCCAAGCCCACCCTCTTTCACCATCTCGGTGGCTGCGATGAGGATACGGCTGTTATCGACACAGGAACCCATGTGGAGAACCGGAGGCATACCAACGGTTTCACATACTTCCTTCAAGCTATCACCACAGAATTCTGCCGCTTCAGGTCTTACAAGGCCTGCTTTACCCAGTGAAGTAGCAGCACAACCGGTTGCTAACACCAGAACATTATTCTTAATAAGTTCACGGGCAATAATCTCGTGGGTGTTATCATTCAACTTGAAGTTGTCACAACCTACAATGGCAGCCACACCACGAATACGGCCGTTGATGATGTTATCATTCAAAGGTCGGTAACTGGCACGGAAACGACCACCGAGCATGTGGTTGATGGTCTCATGGCTGAAGCCGACAACAACATCCAGTTTTTCTTTCTTTGGAATGTGGCAATCACCACGCTTTTTGTAGTTATTAATAGCCTTGGTAAGAATCTCTTTAGCAGACTCCATGGCCTTATGTTCATCAAACTGAATATGAACACCTCCGGGAAGTTTGGCCCGGTAGTTAGTGGTGATGATATCGGTGTGAAAATTGCTAGCCACATCGGTCACAGACTGCATGATGCATTGTACATCAACAACCATTGCCTCAATGGCACCGGTGGCCAGGGCCATCTCCTGCTGTACAAAACCAGCAGCAACTGGGATGCCGCGACGCATGAGAATCTCATTACCGGTACAACAAACACCGGCAAGGTTAATTCCTTTGGCTCCAACCTTTTTAGCCAGATCCAACATATCCTGTTCGCCAGCAGCAAGACAGAGAGACTCAGCAAGCAGTGGTTCATGGCCATGAACGGTTACATTGACGTGATCCTTTTTCAGAACGCCAAGGTCAACTGTGGCTCGAGTGGGAACCGGAGTTCCGAACATGATGTCCGTCAACTCGGTGGAAAGCATGGAAGATCCCCAACCGTCAGCAAGGGCGCATCGGGAGCTCTGTTTCATGATATTGTGGTATTCCTGATCCACACCCATATGGGTTCGGTGCATGAGTTCAACAACTTCACGATCAACACCGCGTGGTTCAATACCCTCTTTTTTCCAAAGTTCCTGGCGTTTGGGAGTCGCTCGTTTGAGCATGGAAAGAGGAGTGTCGGTCTGGCTTCCAAACTCTGCCAA
>CAYUCH010000091.1:0-15387 GCA_964443295.1 uncultured Desulfobulbia bacterium
CTGGTTACCAAACCTATACGGCAAATATAACAGTGCAGGAAGGGGTAAACCTGGTGACGAATATAACCCTTACGCAACAAGCGGTTGAAGAAACCGGTAATCCCGCCTACCAGACAGGGACTTGGGTTGCCACCGGCGGCCCTTTTGGTGGCCTGGGATATGACATCCGCATGAGTCCGGATGATCCCGATACTATGTATGTTACAGATGATGGGGCAGGGGCCTTTAAAAGTACTAATGGAGGGCAAACCTGGTTTTCCATTAACAGCGGCATTACTCCCACCGGTTCTTCGGGGGATAATTATTCTGTCTTCTGTCTGAACATCGATCCCAACGACAATGATCGGATATGGGTGGGCTCCAGCCAGGACAGCAATATATTTCTCAGTACAAATCGGGGCCAATCCTGGACGCTGAAAAAGAATGGTATCACTGAGCAGATGGTGACCTGGAGAGGTGTTGCGGTTGAGCCTGGGAATTCTAATGTTGTTTATGTCGGTGGAGAAGTGGCGAGCCTGGAGTGGAATAATGGCGATGAGCAGGGCGGGCTGTCTTTTGACAAGGTGAAAGGCGTGGTATACAAGACAACCGATGGTGGCGATAACTGGACCAGGGTTTGGTCAGGTGATAATCTTGCCCGATATATTCTCATCGACCCGGACGACACCAATCGGGTGTTTGTCTCTACCGGTATCTTTGACCGGGAACCGGCCAATAGTGACCCAGACAACAGCCAACCCGGCGGAGTTGGGGTGCTCAGGAGTCTTGATGCCGGGCAAACTTGGGAAGAATTGGATGAAAGCAATGGGTTCGATCCCAATGAGCTTTGGGTAGGCTCTCTCTTTATGCACCCGACTAATTCTGATATTCTTCTGGCCGGCACGGATTCCGCCCCCTATGAGAATGTTTTTAATGAACCGACGGGCGGTGTGTATCGTACGTCTGACGGAGGCACCACCTGGACGGAGGTGCTTGACAAGACATCCACCTCTGTGGAGATTTGCGAGGGTGATCCCAATGTGGCCTATGCAACCACCGGGGGTGGATTTTACAAAAGCACCGATGCCGGGGTGACCTGGACTCAGATGGTGGAGGAATGGGGGCCATCGGGCATCATAGTCGGCATACCCATTGACATGCAATGTGATCCAAGGGATTCCACCCGTATTTTCGTTAACGGCTATGGAGGCGGTAATTTTTTAAGCACCGATAGCGGGGTTACCTGGACAACGGCTTCATCAGGCTACACAGGCGCCCGGATGGCCGACGTAAATGTTGCTCCGGATAATCCTGGCCTGGTGTATGGCTCCGGCCGCAGCGGGGTCTTTAAAAGTAATGATGGTGGAACCACCTGGACGGGCTTGGCCTATGGTGAAGCACATATTCTTGAGCGTGGCGCTCTGGCCGTTGATCCTACCGATAGCCAGCATGTCTTTCTCATGGGCAGCGGTTTAGAATCAGCAGTTGAGACAACCGATGGCGGTATGGACTGGCAGAAGGTTGATCTGCTCGGTACTGAAGAGTTAGAGGATGATAGTTTGATGGTGGTAGACCTTCATTATTCCCCCCATGACTCCAATACCATCCTCGGTGTGCGGACCAATTCTGGCTGTTGGCTGCCCGGGGAGATTCATTCATGTCTGAGTGGTGACGGAGGGGGAATCATTATCTCAACTGATGGTGGGACAACCTGGTCATCCTCCGGAATGACGAGTGGAAATGCAGTGTCAGTTGCCTTTGCCGGAGATGACGAAAATCTGGTCTATGCCACGGTGTACGATCAAGGTATATATCGTTCAACCGATGGCGGTGCCACCTGGACCCAGGTCAATGTCAATCCACGTAACCGGGAAACTGTTGAGTGGCAACGGGCCTTCATTGCCGTTGATCCCACCGACTCCCAGCGTCTCTATGCCGGTTTTTTTCAAGACGGAGTTTACCTGAGTACAGATGGCGGAACGACTTGGGCCGCCTCTTCCGCCGGTATGAATGCAGAAACTGATATAAGTCATATTGTGGTGGATGATGAGTCCGGGACGATCTACGCTTCCTCAACAAATGCCGGAGTTTATTATTCCATCGACCAAGGGCAGCAATGGGTGGCAGTCAACAGCGGCCTTGCCAATAAAGATGTGGTGAAATTATCCCTGTCCACCAAGGGAACGGTGCTCTATGCCGCCACCAGGGGCGGCGGGGTGTTCAGGCTCGGTATTGTTGGGACTTCACAGTAGGACAATATAACTATGGTGAAGAAAACAATATTCCTGTTTGGCTTGCTGTCCTTTGGTGTTTTTTGGGGCTGTAATGACTCGGATGAGGGTAAGGCCACGGTATATGGGCAAGTGACTGATGACCAAGGTGTTGTCAGTGGTGCAACGGTGCGGGTTCAGGGTACAGAGAACACGACGCTGACAGACGGTCATGGCAATTACACCCTCAGCGGGTTGATTGCCGGCAGTCCTATCACTATTTCTGCCTGGAAGGATTTGTATTATTCCGCCAAGGTTGAGGATGTCGTCCCTTCTGCCCTGGAAGTGGATTTAATGCTGCGGTTGTATCAGACAGATGATAATCCCACCTATGTCTGGTCTCCACCTATGGGAGAAAATGGTTGCATACAATGTAAGAGTGCAGTCACTGAAACCTGGTTGGGTAATGCCCATTCCAATGCGGCCGCAAATCCTCGTTTTCTCACCATGTATAACGGCACCGACAGCCAGGGAAATCAAAGCCCACTTACCCGCTATGTATTTCGGCGAGATTATGGAACAATACCTTTAGTCCCTGACCCTAATTTACCTTATTATGGCCCAGGCTATAAACTTGATTTTCCGGAATCTTCAGGTAATTGTGCAGCCTGCCATGTACCCGGGGCAGCCTTGGATGATCCCTATGGCATTGATCCAAATGAGGCTGCCGGGGCAGATACCTTTGGGGTGCATTGCGATTATTGCCACAAGGTGGCCGATGTCTATATAAACGAGGCAACCGGCCTGCCGTATGAGAATATGCCAGGAGTTCTATCTTCCGATGTCCGACGTCCTTTCACCGACGATCCTGAGCGGCCCAATCTGGCCTTCGGCACCTTTGATGACCCCAATGTACCGGAGGAAGATACCTATTTACCTCTCATAGAAGAAAGCGCCTTCTGCGCTCCCTGTCACTTCGGAGTGTTTTGGGATGTGAAGATCTATAATTCTTTTGGGGAGTGGCTTGAGAGTCCGTACGCTGATCCGGACACGGGGAAGACCTGTCAGCAATGTCATATGCCGTCACCAACCGTTCATAATGATCAAGAGGTAACCAATGTGGCGCCGGGACGGGGTGGCATTGAGCGTGATCCATCCACCATCCATGCCCATCTGCAACTCGGCGTGAATGATGAAGAATTCATGCAGGATGCCGTCTCGATGGATGTTTCAACAGTTTCATTAGATGGGGACGTTGCTGTCGAAGTAACCATTACCAATGATAATACGGGCCACCATATTCCCACCGGTTCTCCATTGCGTCATCTCATACTCGTTGTAACAGCTGTTGATGACGATGGGGATACATTAGAGCTCATATCCGGTTCGACCATACCGACGTGGTGTGGAGAAGGGGACCGAGATGAAGGCTACTACGCAGGAGCGCCGGGGACTGTGTACGCTAAAGTTCTACAAGAATTGTGGACGCAGGTTACACCCACGGCAGCCTACTGGAATCATACACGTCTTATCAGTGACAATCGCATTGCCGCCATGGAGTCAGCGACGAGCGAATATACTTTTTCACCACCAACAGTCGGTACAGCAAACATTTCGGTCAAACTTGTATTTAGAAAGGCTTTTATAGGTTTAATTGATCAAAAGGGGTGGGATATGCAAGATTTAATTATGGCGGAACAAACTTTGGTTCTCCAGTAAAGAATGGGCTCAGAATTCCTATGTTTGGTCTCCAAGGACTTCTCGCATAGCGCGTAAGAGAACATCGAGGGTCAATGGTTTGTTGAGATATGCTTTTATTCCCATGGCGTGTGCCTGATCTCTACTTATCTGATCACTATAACCGGTGCAGAGAATGATCGGTATTTCGGGACGGATTTCGAGAACGCCACTGGCAAGCTTGGCACCGGTAAGGCCCGGCATGGCCATATCGGTAATGAGAAGATCAAAGGCTTGTGGATCTGTTTTAAAATGATCCAGGGCCGCCTGGCCTCGGTTAAAGGTCGTCACCTGGTAACCTAATTCCTCTAATCTGGCTTGATTCATAGCCAGAATTTGCTCCTCGTCATCCACCAACATTATTTTTTCAATGCCTTCTACAACTGGGTTGTCAGCATGGTTTATCTGTGGGGTTACATTGTCGTCCTCTGTAAACGGTAAGAATATTTGAAAAGTAGTTCCTCGGCCAATTTCACTTATAACGTTTATATAACCGTTATGTTCACTGATAATGCCATGCACTACTGCAAGTCCAAGGCCACTCCCTTTATCTTGCGTTTTAGTCGAAAAATAGGGATCAAAAATATGTGGTCTGGTTTGCTTGTCAATACCATGTCCAGTATCCGAAATTTCCAGGCAGACATATTCACCTGGGTAAATATCCATACCGGCTATGGAACTGTATTCATCTACTTGAATATCGTGGAGTGACACTGACAAAGTCCCTTCACTTTCTTCCATGGCATGGAAAGCATTGGTGCAGAGGTTCATCATAACCTGGTGTATTTTTGTGGGATCAGCCAGAATCAATCCTTGAGAGTTGATATTTTGTTTTATTTCAATGGAGGTCGGGAATGTTGAGCGAATCATTTTCAGTGCTTCTTTGATTATAGGGGAGATTTGTAGAGCTTTCTTTTCATATTCACTCTGCCGGCTAAAGGTGGGAATTTGTTTTACAAGATCTCTGGCCCGCATCGATGCCTGGAGTATCTCATCAACATTACGGTCCATTTTTTGAGGATCATGTGTCTGACTCTTGCCGAGTTCTGCATAGCCAATAATAATAGATAAAATATTATTGAAGTCATGGGCAATCCCACCAGCCATGGTGCCGATGGATTCCATTTTTTGGCTATGGAGCACGGTCTCCTCAAGCCGTACTTTTTCCGTAACATCATCAAGCCGGACAACGGCCCCTTCCAGGCCTTCCGCCACGAGAGGAAAGATGGTCATGTCTTCGTATGTCTTGATTCCATCTTTTTCATGCACTATTCGGGAGCCAGTGATTAATCTTCTTTCATTAATACTGGCGATGATCTTTTCCATTTTATTGTGTAACAGGGGGAAAACATCAGCAACCTTTTGACCTATGGCCTCTTTACTTGAAATGCTGGTGCGTTTTTCCGCTTCAGAGTTCCACTGACTTACTCTGCCTTGTTCATCAACTCCAATCAGCAGGGAAGGCATTGAGTTAAGGATATTGTCGAGAAAAACCAAAGCTTTTGATTTTTCCCGTTCGGAAATGTTCAACTCATCCATGGTTGAGAGAAGTTCTTTTGTCATGTCGGCAAAAGCCTGGCCCAAGGTGTCAATTTCCATAACGCTTTTGGATTCCATGCGAAATGGAGTTTTCTTTTTATAAAACTGGGTAATACCCTCTACAATGGCGATCAATGGACGGGTAATGCTTCGGCTGAAAAAGAGAACCTGGACAAATAGAATCAGTGCCGAAAATACGAGGGCGGCGTAAGTAAACGACATGAGTCGCTCAATGGGCTTTTCAACATCCTCCACATAGCCGGTGGCGGCTATATACCAATTGAATTCTTCCAATTTGCGAACATGGGCATATCTGTCCGCCGCCTGGGGCTCAGAGGGTTTCCTGAATCGATAGGTCATGGAACCATTTTTGATTTTCATCAGCTCTTTGAGGATATAGATACCATTTTCATCTTGAACGTCTTTGGCATTGGTATCTTCCAGCTCCGGGTGAATGAGCATCTGGTATTTATCATCAAAGACATAAAAATAGCCTCGTTCCAGAATTTTTATAGGTTTGATGAGCCTTTTCAGGTCTTTAGTTTGTACTAGGTCAGTGAGTTCATCCTTATACGACGTCGCTCCAACTACCCAATTCCATGGTTTGAATTCATTGAGATAGGAGACTTTTTTTCGAAATGTATTATCAGTTGGATTTTTCCAGTCATATTCGACGTAACCATTTTTTAGGGACATCCATTTTGGGCAGCCCGTAGTATTGGTACAATCCACTTGACGTTGAAAGGGGTGGATTGCTAAAAAAATCCTCTCGTCTTTTTGACGGATAGCCACAAAATAACCGCTTTCTCCCACCTTCTGGGCTCCGGTAATATTCTGGATTGCGTCCTTGGCTTCTTTTTCGGACATTTTGCCCTGTTGGACGGCATTGTAGAATTGTTGAATAACATCAATGTTTTTTTCGGTAATGCCCCGCAAGTAGTTTTCAATGGCAGTATTGAGCAGCGTTTCAGTGGAAAGATGCACCGAGTCGACGGTTTTCTGTAATTCTTTTTGCGCAGTGTCGCGGAGGGATTTTTCAATTACCACATAATTGAGTATGAAAACACCAAGAACCACCATGAGAATAAATGGCCCAAAATTAATCAATATCTTGGTGTTCAGTTTCAATGAAAGATTCCTTGTTCCAGGTGAGGCACAGTAATAAGTAGTCTGGAGAAGAAATTGCTATTCTACATAGCCTGAAATATACTGATTGTTAGACTACTTGACTTAGTGTAGCAAGGACCAGCTTTGTTATCAACTTTCTATAGTCGATGTTTCCCGCAGGATTGGCCATCTATTGTGTATACGTAACGGATTCCATGATTATCTCTGGAGAGGAGCAGGCATGAAACATTTATTTACCGTAGCGTTGACTTTGTTATTTGCTTTGACGTGTATATCCATTTCTACCGCTCAAGAATTCCAAACCAAGGATGCCTGGGCGGTAAAAATTGTTGTCGAAAAACGAATAAGCCAGGCGCTATGCGGAGATGGTAGTTATCTCTTAATCTGCACAACAGAGTATACTGATGTAGAAAACGGTCAACAGGTCCGGAAAACCATTGGCCAGGCCGACTGCCATGAGACGGTTGATTATTTGACCAAGGCTTTACTTCATGATGGCAAAGCGGATGGGAAACCAGCGATGTTTTATTTGAAACTTCCACAGAACATCGGGGCAGGATACCAGATGGATTATTTTGCCGGTGAACTTGCAAAGCAGGTTTTTGCGCAGATCAATGGAGTGTTGCAGCAAAAGGGTGGAAGTATCAAACGATCGCCGGACTGTGATCAAAAGATGATGTCCGCTTTCAAAATCAATGGGAATTAATTTTTCGTCGTGCAAAAAAGCCATGCAAGGTAAAATCTGTGTAGGTTTTTGAATAGAAAAAGAGTGGTAGGGCAATGAGTGTATTACGGGTAATTAGGAGATAAACTGGGGTGCCTTCACCGGTGCCAAAGCATCCACAATCAATGGGCAGCATAAGGTAACCTTCCGAAACATACAGGATTAAACCGGTGAAAAAGAGATAGAGAATGCCCATGAATCTTGCAATAAATAATGCCTGCCAGCCACATATTGCAGTCACGGCCAGGACGATCTCCGGCCAATGCTGATAGCGGGCAATGTAAATTACTGTCTGAAAACTAAGGGTGTCATGCTCGTACAGAGATTGCAGTAGTTCACTGATACTGGGATCAAATGCCTTGAAAATTCCGGCAATAAAGAGAAGGATAGCAGCCAGATAATAGTCCAGGATGATAACAAATTTTAAAAAAGTCTTTTTAGAATTATTACCAGTCATCACCGGTGGATTCTGGGAGCTCTTTCAAAGGCTCTTCTTCCTGATGGTTGTTGGATTTACCTTCCCAGAAGATCATAAGTTCTTCTACAAGGGCGTTGAGTGACCGGACAAGGGTGTTTACTTCTTGAACCGTAGCTGCTCCCTCTTCAGACATGGCGGCCAAGGATTGCAGAGATGAATCAATAGTATGGAGTGACTCTTTTGTCTGCTCTTGGTTCTCCGCCTGTTTGGTCGAATTATCAATAATTTTTACTGTTTGTTCTGCAACGATTTTTGAAGATTCCGCAACTCGAGGGAAAGTAGACTGTAATTCACTTACCACCGATTCTCCCTGTCTTATTTTGGAATCGAGCCGTTCAATAACAGTTGCCACCTCTTTTGACGCATCAGTAGCCCTCAGGGCAAGGCTTCTCACCTCATCGGCAACAACGGCAAAACCCGCCCCTACTTCTCCAGCTCGGGCTGCTTCAACGGCGGCATTCAAGGCAAGCAGGTTTGTCTGAAAGGCAATATCTTCAATTACCTTGACAAGGTTGGATATTTCTTTATCGGCATCCATCATGTCCTGCATGGCAACCACAACGTTGTATATAACATTCCCGGACTCGGAAGCGGTTTCCAAAACATTCTGGGTAGACTGGTCGGCAGCCGTGGCTATCTGGACGTTTTCTCTTGCCTGGCTTGACATTATCTCTACACTGGCAGAAACTTCTTCCAAGGAAGCCGCAGAAGATGATGTTTCATTGCTCAATTGATCAGACATGGAGGAGATATATCCCATGGAGGTCAAGAGAGAACTCGAGGCTTTGGCGGCATCTTCGGACATTTTTTCAAGGCGCTTGGACATACCGGCCACCAGAAAGAAAGTACCAATACCTATGATGGACAAAGCTACAAATGAGACAAGGAGGCTGGTTACCATGTTCGCACTCATGCCAATTATCTTCTGCATGCTTTGTTCGTGAATATTTGAGTTTTCGGTCACCACCTCTTTGAGGGTTTCCAGCATAATGGTCTTTTGTTGGTCAAATTCCTTAGACCATTCGGCTTCGTCAGCAAATTCCATGTCAATACTGGCTTCCACCATTTTAACGCCGGCTCGATAGGCTGCATCATAGGCGCTTTTAACTTTTTTAGAAGTAATAGGATCATATTCTGCACATGCAGAGCAGAGCTCATTGACCTTTTCGTTAAGAGGGGCAATTCTGTCCAGTTCTCCTACACTTGCAGCAGCTTTTGCAGTGGCAAAGCGCTCTACTGCCTGGTTGAGAAGGCCTTCCATCTCCAAGGCAATTTTTGTTTTTGGAAAAACTCTTTCACTGATAACTGTAACATCGGAGGATAGGGTTTTTACTGAAAAATAGGCAAAAACAATAATTGATGACGAAATGATCCCTAAGACTATGAAAGCCAGGTAGAGCTTGAATTTGTTGCCAAAACTGCTGGGAAGAACTGAAAAAGCCATGCAAAACCCCTTGTTGTTACTTCTACATGATCAGTTGTCGGCGATTAGCCGTATGAAAAGAAAGCCAATCGCCGACAAGTGTGTTTAAATATTTTTAGACGAGTTGTTATTTATTTACCGGAAGGCCAGCCTTTAACCAGGCAGATACGCCTCCGTCAAGTATAGCCACATCGTTGAAACCCTGCATGGCAAGATATTTTGCAGTTACCAGAAGTTGTTTTCCGGCATGATCAATGACAACGATTTTTTTATCACGAGGAAGTTCGGAGAACCGTTTAGGCAGGTCTTCCAGAAGAATTTCTTGCGCTCCGGCTATTTTCCCTAGTTTTTTATGTTTCTTTCCTCGAATATCCATGATGAATACGGAAGCCATTTGGGACTGTAATTCTTGAGGCTTCAGGCGTTGAGGTCTAATTTTGGGGTACTTGACATGTTTGGCCACGGCGTGACCTGCTTTAATCCAGGCAGGTAACCCTTCATTGTAAACCATTACATTAGTATAGCCCATTTTAATGGCTTTTTGGGCTGCGATGCGACTTTTTCCGCATTTTGGACCAAGACAATAGAAAATAAGCAGCCGTCCCAAATCATCGGGAAGATTTGAATTTCCTTTCACTTTGCCAGCTGGAATATTAACCGAGCCATCAATTGTCTGGGCGTTGAATTCAATGGAGCTTAATGCATTGGCAAGAACAAGCGGCTCACCAGCATCCATTTTCGCTTTAAGTTCTGCTGTGGTGATATAGGGTACTTTTGCTGAAGCAATAGTACAGGTTAAGGATAAAAAGAACAGGCAAAAAAATAGGGTGAAACAGGTTGTAGAAAACTTCAAAATCCTCATAATACCCTCCATGTTGTTTTATTCTTACTCTATTAGGTGAGTTCCTCCACTCATATTCCAGCTCAATTAATTTGTCCGGTTTGTGATGCATGCAGTCGATGCCTATCATCTGATTGTCGATAATAATTATTGAAAGAGAGTGAGTATCATTGCATGTTCAATGTTTGAGCCGACAATCTGCAGTACGGTTCTATCCAAATGACTGATTAATCTTAGTCAAAAGTATATTCATAAATAACCGGAAAAATGTCAATTATAAAAATAGCTGTGCAATGCTGCAAAAGTGCAACATAAAAGCAAGGGGATACAACATTGTAGTAATTTAAATATTCAATAATGTATTAATGTTGCAATAAAATGAGGTAACGAAAAAGAACGGATCTGGAAAGATACTTTTCAGATCAGCGTATTCCTTGTAATGCGGCAAGATCTTTATCCTGGGTGGTTTTGGTCCCAATCCGCAGTACCCTGAATTGTTTCGATTCTGATGGGATGTAATAGATTCGTCCTTTGGAGCCAAATCCAAGTTCATAGGCATCGCACCCTGCAACACCGGCGATTTTTCTTCGAATTTTAAGGGACTGGTCACCATCGTTGAGCCTTTTGAGCATTTCTTCTGCAGTGAGCTTGATTTTTTCATCTTTTAAATGGGCAAATCCTTTTACGGCTGCCTTGTCTAATTCCAGATTGCGATATAATCGCGCAAAACGGTCAGCAAACACCTTTTCTTCTTTAGCAACACTTTTGGATCGTTTTTCGACTTTTTGAGCGACTACTTCTTCAAGGGATTGAAGTTTTTCCTGTTGTTCTTCCGTGTGCTCCAAGGTATCGAGGAGCTCATCTTCCAATGAGGCTTTTTCTGTTTCAAGACGGTCTACCTCCAATAGCCATTCTTCTTCTTGGTCTTTGATTGAGGCTAACTGTTTTTGTGCCTCTTCAAGTCGTTGATCAAGTTGGTATGCATATTTCTGTTTTTCAGATTCAAATTGCCGTGACATTTCTTGGGTGATATTTTCCAGGTTTATTTCTTCTTGGCGGCTGGCTCGAATAAAGTAGATATATAAACCAACAACAACCATGAAAATAAAACAAAGTAAAGTCACACTACCGAGCCAGGATGAAACAGGTATTGAAACACCGGCTTTTATTTTCAAACTATTAATGAACTCAAAATATAGTTTTTGACTTTCTTCCCATGTCATTCCCTGAGTCCGCAGAAAAAAACCATTGTGATCAAAATATTTCGTCGGTGGGGGGCTTAATCCCTTATCCTGCTGGAGAGATATAATAAGGCGGTCATAATTAGGATGGAGGATAGATCCATCTTGGTCATAGACACGGACGTGAACCATGGCGCCTAATTTTATGGCAAGGCTTTTTTGTTTTGCTGCTGTAATATTGGTGTCTATTTCTTTGAAAAGGTTTGCAGTGCCAGCCAACAGCTCATCATGTTGCAGGATGAGCTGTTGACGGATATTTTGTTCCAAGAGGTTCTGTACGCGGGATTCCAATATCGGCAAAGTAAGAACATAGAGGATAGACGGGAAAAAAATACTGATATAGAGAATTTTAAAGGAAAAACTTTTCATGATTTTTTTTAAAAACCGATCCTTATGAAAATTAGACTACACAGTACCATCCTGCCACTTTCTTGCAAATTACTTTTATTTTAGTAGTGCTGAGAGAATGGTTTGTACCAGGGTATTATTTTTTGTATAAGAAAATTGTTTTCCATAGTGCATGTGAAAAAGCAATTCGCTGGCTCATCATAAATTTGATCTAATTTAGTAATTTATTAAATTTTTAGTAAAACTGCAAAGGAGGAAGTTATGAAAAGAATTTTAAAATGTATTTTAGGAGTTGTATTATTGGTTGGCTTGGCATTCCCTTGCCAGGCAGAAGAAGCTGCTCCGCTCTGGACGTCAAGTATTGGCCTGACCTATCTCGCAACCAACGGTAATACTGATACGCAATCCCTTGGATTTGACCTCAAGCTTGAAAGAAAACCTACTCCATGGGGAGTTGATATTGTTGCCTCAGCAAACCAGACCGAGGAAGATGACGTCACAACGGCAGAGCGATATTTTGCAGGTGTGCGTGCTAAAAGGTCCATTGCAGAGCGCTGGGATCTTTTTGCCGGGTTATCGGGTGAGCAAAACGAATTTGCCGGTCTTGACTTGATGATTTTTACTGAGGCTGGTGGTATTTACAAAGCTCTCCTTGGTCCCGTCCATACATTGTCATTTGATCTTGGTCTTACCTGGACTGATGAAGATCATGTCAATCTGACGGCGAACGTAAATTATTTCGGTGCGGTTGCCGGCTTGACCTATGCCTGGAAAATTTCAGACACCGCTACCCTCTCGGAACGTCTAATCTATTATCCAAATTTTGATGAGTCCGATGATTGGCGACTCTCTTCCGACACCGCTCTCACCGCAACTTTAACAGACAAATTAGCCCTATTGGTAGGCTATGAGGTTCGTTATCGGCATCTTCCCATCGATGACAATGCTTCGACGGATACCACAACGAAAGTGTCCTTGGTTATTACCTTTTAAAAGTATAAAAGGATTTTAAAGAACTGAACAAAGGACGGAGGAAGTGAGATGGAAAAAAATATGCAGGAAGTAATTGATGCAGTTGTGGTTTTGGTTTCCACCTGGGGCTTGCAGGTCCTTGGCGCAATCGCTCTTCTTATTATCGGTTATATTATTGCAGGTATGATACGGAATGGGGTGCGAAAGGGGCTTGAAAAGAGTGGGGTGGATGCGACCCTGGTACCGTTTCTCTCCAAAATGGCCTACTATCTTGCTCTGGGTGTTGTTCTCATTGCCGTGTTGCAGAAATTTGGGGTGCAGACAACTTCCCTTGTTGCTGTCCTTGGTGCCGCCGGTCTTGCCGTTGGTCTTGCCCTGCAAGGAACATTGTCCAATTTTGCCGCCGGTGTCATGCTCCTCATTTTCAGGCCATTCAAAGTGGGGGATTTCGTTGATGTGGCCGGAACTATGGGATCGGTCAAGGCCATTGAGGTATTTACTACTACCATGTCCAGCCCGGATAACATTATGATTATCGTACCAAACTCCAATGTGTTTGGATCGATTATCAAAAACTTCACAACTAACCCCATCCGCCGTATCGATCTGGTTATCGGTATCTCCTATGACGATGATATCCAGAAAGCAATGGATACTATTAAAGCTGTTATCACAGCCGATGACCGCGTACTGGCTGATCCTGAACTGTTTATTGGCGTTGCCAATCTTGGAGATTCTTCCGTAGACCTGGCAGTGCGACCTTGGTGTAATTCACCTGATTTTTTGGGGCTCAAATGTGACCTGACCCGTCAGATAAAAGAGAAATTGGAAGAAGCCGGCTGTTCTATTCCTTACCCTCAGCAGGATGTACATATGTCGCAGCAGGCAAATTGATTATCAATAAGATACAGTTCAAAAGGGCTGCTCCAAGTATGGGGCAGCCCTTTTTTGTTGTTTAAATCTTTGTCAATTGCCCTGGAAAACCTGTTTGTAAGGTTTAAATCCTGAGGCAAAGGCAAAGAGAGTTATTTCATCATTGCTATCCAAGGGAACATCAAGGTTGAATACTCCGCTGTTGGCTCCGCAGGAGAACATGCTCTGTCCATTGGCAAGAATGAGGGCACAGACCGGTGTGGTATCCTGGTTGATAGTGCCAGTCATATTTATCCAACCATCCTTGCTTTCAGAAGGTCCATTGAGAGAGTATTCAACAGTGAATTCTGGGCTACCTTCATCTGTTGCCATGGCTATATCCTGGTTTACCGCACCAGAGGGGGTAATCACCTGCTTGTAGGGGGCGAGCCCAGAGACAAAGGCAAACAGGGTGATCTGATCATTCGCGTCGAGAGGTACAGACAAAGAATAGCTGCCATCGCCGGAACAGGAAAACATTTTTTGGCCGTTGGCCAGCACCAAAGCACAGGCCGGTTGGCTGTTAGAAGTGACTGTGCCGCTGATGCTCACTTTATCCCCTCCACTTCCTGGTTCGTAGTATTCGTAGGCGCCGATATCGGGAGCTATACTGTTGGTTCGATTATTCCCTGCAATATCTGTGCTTGGCAGGTTCCCCCCGGGCGAAGAAGTCCCCGCGTTGATGAGCGGCGAGGAAGATGATAATTTAAAACTACTGCCGCCCTCGAATTGTGGATCGACATTGACATTACCGCCGCTGTCGGAACCGGTGCCGCTCTGGCTCTGAATATTGTTGTTTTGGAGAACGATACCGGAGGAGTCAAGGATGAGATCGCTGGCCGTGTTGCCGTAAAAAATATTATTAGATACGAAGGCTGCTGTTCCACCGGAAAGGCGAAGACCGCCATCCTCGGAAGCAGTATTGCCGTAGATGGTATTATTGGTTACGTATGCAATTCCGTTGCTGGTGAGACTGGCACCACCATGTACTGACGATGCAGTGTTGTTGATGATAAGGTTGTTTTCTATCCTGGTGGTCCCCGTGTCAGAGCCACCGCTAAGTCCGCCGCCAATGTATTCCGTATTGTTGTTTTGAATAATGTTGTGACTTACTGTGACATTGCCGGAATATCCCATGGCACCGCCGATGTATATTCCGGCACCGTCAGTGAAGCCGGTAGTATATCCATTTTGCACAGTGAATCCCTGGACAACGAGGTCGCCACTCGTATTAGTACTTGGAATCAACCTGACTACCTGGCTTGTATTACCGCCATCGAGAATTGTATTGGTTGGGTCAATGGTCTGGGATGCGCAAGCGGTGGTATAGCCGCCAAGTATTGAGAGACTGTAATTTTCTTCGGTGAAATAAGTGAATGGGGAATCGGAAATAGTAGTATATGTCCCTTGAACTACCTGAACAGTGTCATCCTCGCCATTGGATGCAGCAGTCGAGAGTGCAGAGGCCAAATCGAACGCAGTATTAACACAGACATCCGCGCTCCATGATAAAGATGCGGGTATACTCAAAAGCAGGAAGATAAGGGCAAGGCGGCTTCCATGACGGGACAACAGGCAGTGGGATAGGGACATGACGGTCCTCCAGGTAATTGTTCGGAATATAGCTGAAAAATATGTTTGGTATCTCACTCTCACTATTTCATTGGGCCTTATTCATCTAGGGATGTCAATCCTGCGGTTGAAAAGAAATGAAAAAGAAATACTGGAAAATGAGTGGTGTGGAAGATGTTGTGAAAGTTTTTCCCGTTGGAGGACTTGGCGAATCTTTCCGGTGGCGAATATTAATTATCCAAACTTAAACCACCAGCTGTGCTGGTGAGTCCTAGCTTCGCTA
>CAYUCH010000092.1:0-15285 GCA_964443295.1 uncultured Desulfobulbia bacterium
CAAGAACGTCGCTTAAATGAATTTTTCTGAAACACCAGATTTGACTATAACTCAGGGACGGGTGCCTCCATAGCCTTTCCGTAGAAGAGCATCAGTATCAATGTTGCTGTTTTTGGTTACGGCAATAAGACCGTGGGAGGAAGTAGTAGTGGAAGGGAGAGGGTGGGCAGGAATAGTGAGATTACTCATTAAATAGCCTCCTACACAACAATACGCATTTCTATTAGTGTAAATGCAACACTAATATATTTTGTCGGCAGGATTTGGCCTTAGCTTGAGTAAAAAAATATATTGTTATCCACGGGCTTCTTTTTCTTACGGCGAAACGTGATCCTTTTGGGAAGTCAATATACTCATTAAAAATACGCCTTGTGCTGTTGCATGCAAGGTGCTCTTTGGGCGGGCAATGGTAAAGAACTTTTTCCCCAAACCAAATGAACGCTTTTCCCCTAATGGGATGAGTGGATGGAATCCATCCCACCCACCGTCTTTATTTTGGGCATCAATAACATTTCTAAGCCATATCGGCTTAATTCGCTGGGGTACTCCGGATTCAACAAGCATTAACACCCTTTGTATGTATACATCCAAAATTCGTGGATCCCATATAAGCTGGTTTTCTATTTGTTCCTGTAGTTGACTCATCAGTATTTCGTTTTTCCCTTGGTCACCACAATCCCGCCTCTGCATGAATCTCACTCCCATGAGTTGATGGGTGACACATGCTGGACTTATGGGATGATATTCATTGCAGAAATTTGCTTTCAGTTGCTTTTGGGTTATTTCAAGCTGGGCGAGCCCTTTGTCGCAAGATAGACCGTAAAGAAAGAGTATGTTGTAGTCAGGTAATTGCGTAAGCATCTCATCTCGAAGAGGGGCCAAGCTGTTGGGGTTGAAGAAATATTGCCAGGGAGAAGAAACTGGTAATTCTTCGATATATGTATCTACTATTTGCTGTAAACGTTGATCTCCAGTGAGTTTGGCACTTTCACCGAGCATCCACCACAGAACAGAATTTTTTTTTGTTAATATTTGGGCTTTATTTGCCACTATCCATTGGATTGATTTTTCAAGACTTGATTTGAATTCTTCCTGTGATGGTTTTGGTACTGTTCGGTTATTATTGTAAAAAAAACAACCAGCTACAATGATAAGGAAGGAGGCCACTATACAAAGCAGACGTGCTGTAAATCGAAACATTTTTTCCCTTTAATTGTTCTGTAATTCGTTTTGTTGTTTCTTTAAAATTTCTAGAATTTTTTCTGCCCGCAATACGCCCTTTTCATTTCCTTTTTGTTCGTAGTACATAAGGCTCAGTTCTTGATCATCAATGGCTTTTTTCAGGTGAAAAAGCTGTCCATTAATGCTGAGCTCTTGCCATGCTGCAATGGCTTCTTGGGCTTGATCTTCGTTATGTAATTTCAAAAGAGTACCATTATCTCAGAAGTAAAAACAAGTTGTTAGAATATGCCACCAACAGCCAGGCCGGCATACATTTGTTGACTTACAATTTTTGTCTCAATTGTAGTGAGAAAATTTTGGTTTAAATACTGATCTTGATTGCCTTTCGTGTAAACACCCAATAGGTCGAGCTGCACAGCAAAATAAACATTTCGCCAAAAGGTGTATCGGGTATCAACATTGAATATGTATGCATGACCATCAGCTTTGCCATAAGAGATTTTGTTTCTCAAAATATGGTTGTCGCGGTCCAGTCCATTAACAAATGGTGAAAATCCCATACGAGCTTCCAGGTTTAGTTCAGGCTTGAGTTTAGCGGAGATTGCAAATTCAACATAGGGGATATTATAGCTCACTCGATAGGTCAGCACTAAGCCCTCAACATAGGTATGTTCTTGTTCTTGACCAGTTGCATCATTTAGTGATGGATACCATTCATCAAGATCTGAGACCTGATAGTCCAACTTTTGGTGCATAAATCCTACACCAAGCCAATATTTAACATCATCTTTGTTGGCATACAGTTTCAGCCGCACACTGCTATCGAATATCATGGCATGCAGGGAAGCATTGGAGAGTGAGAAAATATCAAGGGAATCGGGATCTTTCCAGTTGTTAATCGTGTCAATATTAATCCCCCAGTCGCTATCTTCCAGTTTACCAGCATCATCACTGAGCGAATATTTGCAATGACCCTGAATCATCAGGCGATCAAAAAAGGAAATATGCCCCTTGACCCAGGACATATACACTTGCATGGGGAATTTTAATTTACTGATTGGAAATCGATATTGTGTGTGTCCGAAAACAGGATCGTAACCCCGACCACCAATTTCATAAGTCGTGTCACCGTCCATGAGTCCTGCTCCCATTGATATCCCCATTGAAACGGGTTGCGCGGAAGCAGAATATGGTGACAATAAAATGGTTGAAAGTAAGAGATGAGAGAGGAGCAGTGTATATAGATTATGCCGCCCAGCCACCATGTTAATTAATCTCCTCATTGTTTCCTTTATCCAGTGCATGTCTGACAAGCAAAGCTAAATCCCTTTTGACCAATGGTTTGGTAACTAACCTGTACTGTCCTAATGACGTGGCATCCTGCTCAGTTAAGGATGAATGATAACCGGTACACATTAATATGGGCAAGTCCGGTTTGATGGCGTGGATGTTTTTAGTGAGGACATCCCCGGTCATTTTGGGCATGGTGATGTCTGTAATAAGAAGATCGAAGTCTCCTGGTCGAGCAGTAAAATCTTTCAGAGCCTCAGTTGGATCAGTAAAAGATGTAACATGATAGCCAAGATGTTCCAGTATGGTTCTTCCCGATTCAATGAGGAGTTCTTCGTCATCAACTAAAAGAATCCGTTCATCTCCACCTGGGAGTTCTTCAAACTGAACAATGTCAGAATTCTTCGCCATTTTTAAAATGGGAAGATAAATGGTGAATGATGTACCGACATTCTCTTCACTATGCAGGGAAATAAAACCACCAAAACTAGTGACGATGCCGTGGGCCACAGAGAGCCCCATACCGGTTCCTTCACCCTCATCTTTTGTAGTAAAAAAAGGATCAAAAATTCGGTCTTGGATCTCTTTATTCATACCATGTCCAGTGTCACTCACAGTAAGTTGAAGAAAATCTCCAGGCAGGATATCTTTTTTGCCAATCAGGGCGAGGCGATCCAAGCTCACTTCTGCCAGGCGCAATTTTATTATCCCATCATGCCCTCTCATCGCATAGGCGGCATTGGTAAAAAGATTCATCAATACCTGCTGCAGTTGCGTTGCATCTGCCAATACAACCGCATGTGATCTGAAATTGAGTTGTATATCGATGGACGAGGGAATGGTCGCTTTGATCAGGTTGACCGTTTCTTTGATGACATTTTGTATTTGAACAGGTTGTGGCTTCAACTCACGCATGCGGCTGAAGGTTAATATTTGTTTGACCAACTCACGTGCTCGTTCAGCAGAGGTGAGTACTTTGCTGAGATCCCGATATACTTTGGTGTCCGGCGCCATGTTAAACATTGCCATTTCGGTAAAACCGAAAATTGCCGATAAAATATTATTGAAATCGTGGGCAATACCTCCTGCCAAGGTACCAATGGCCTCCATTTTCTGGGATTGTCTGAGCATGTCTTCGGTTTTCAATTGCTCGGTGATGTCGCGCTTGACAGATACATAGCCGATTCCTTTGCCAGAAGAGTCGAAAATCGGTGAAATTGTAGCATCTTCATGGACTAATGAGCCATCTTTTCTCTTATTGATAATGCGCCCAGTCCAGACCTGTTTATTGTGAATTGTGTTCCACATATCTTGGTAAAATTCTTCATCCTGCAAGCCGCTACGGAGAATGCTAGGTGTCTTGCCAATAGCCTCTGTCCTGGAATAGCCGGTGATTTTTTCAAAGGCTGGATTGACATATTCAATAACTCCTTTTGTGTTGGTGATAAAGATGTCTTCAGCAGCATGTTCAATGGCCGAAACCAAGCGGAGTCTTTCGTCCAATGCTTTTTTCTGTTTAGTCACATCGATGGCAACGCCGATGGCTCCAGTGGTCTTGTCCTGGTCGTTCTGTATGGGCATATATCGTATGTCATAAAAGACATCTGCAATAAGAATTGAAGTGCCAATGGCTATGCCATTAAGTGCTCTTTGGGAACTGGAAATGAGCTCGGTATTCTCGGCAAATATTTCAAATATTGATCTGCCCATAAAAACATCCGGCTCACGTCCAAAAGGCCTGGTGGCGCGGCCTTCCATAAAAGTAAAAATGCCCTGCTCATTCAGAACCCAGATAATTACCGGGGCATGTTCGATCACCGACCGAAATCTCTCCTGACTTTCACGTAGAGCAATGTCGCGTCTCTCTACTTGGGTGAGCATATTATTGAATGCTTCTGTCAGAAGGCCAAGTTCATCATCATATTTTTTGTTCGCCCTGATGGAATAATCTTTTTCTCCGGAGACTTTATCAGCAAGATCTGTGAGTTGAGAGAGTGGATTTGTAATGATTTTCTGGAATCGTGCCGCAAGAATAAAGGATATGCAAAAGGCCAGGAAGGTCATAACCAGTATAGTCGTAACACTCTGGCCAATGATATGTTCTAGTTCCTGCAAATTTGACTGGAGCAACAAGGTGCCAACCCGCTGTTCTCCCAGAATTATGGGTTGCCATATGACAAGGTGACTATCGGTGAAAAAATATGTCTCCTTTGGGGAATTGGGTAAGTCGAGAGTGGCAGTTGAAGGCGTGCGTTTATAGGAAGCAAAGAGAGAATTATCAAGTGAGTATACAGCGCCAAATTCGATGGAAGTTCGTGATTGCAATGAATTAAGTACGGCAGTGGTGTCATGTCGATCATCAAATGCAAGGCTGGCACTGGAGTTTTCTGCAAGCATGGTGGCAACAGCAGTGATATCTTCAACCATCCGTGTCCTTACTGAAAACCAATCATACAGTATCCAGGCACTGCCGGAAAAAAACATAGCCACGGAGCTGACCAGCACCACCATGAGGATCAATTTGTTTTTTATGGAAATAGTGTTCAAAAGGCCGCGTATAGGCCCATTATTTTTATTTTCCATTGTTCTCACTATTCCACAACCTCTGCAGCAACTCGTAACAGTTTTGAGCGAAAGGTAATACCCGCCTTGTGAGCCGAAGATCTGTTCAACTCGAAACGGACCCTATCCTTCTCTGCATCAACGAAATTGATCATTCCTCCCATTTGTAAAAAACCAGTAGTTTCACTCACTGTAAGAATAGGCAAGCCATTGATTTCTTTAAGTATTAGAGGGATTTGCTCTTCAATGTCTGGATCTATATAGAGGAGATCGCATTTTTCCAACTGATCTGCTGGTATGCTTTTATTATAATGATGGAATTCTATGGTTTTATTTTTAACTTCCATGCCTTCAATGGCTTGGAATGCATCACCAAAAGGATTGCCGCCGACGGTGGCAATTATTATAGAATTTCGATCAGCAGTTGCATTATTTTCCGGCCATTCTACAAGTAATAAAAATTTATATATAAAGCCGGCTTTAATGTTGTATTCGGCAGCCGAATGATATTGTTTTTTTGCAGTAACTGCCTGTGCAGAGGTAAATAGAATGCCAGTAAAAATGAGGATTAGAGATAACACCAGGATGGAATATGGCCTGGAAGATTTTTTTCGAATATGGGAAGGGAACAACATATTCATAATCCAGCCAATTATGATAATGGGGCGATAGTGAATAGGCGCATTTCTTTTAAAAATTACACAGCTTTAATTCTATCACATGGTAAGCAATGTTGAAATGAGAAAACCACCTGTCAAAGACTTGAGTTAAGTAATTGCGCAGGTGGTTACCATCCTGTAAACCAGTATATCCCTTGCATACATAAGAGTGCGTAGAGTCCGGCGGCCACATCATCCAGGACTATTCCCAGGCCTCCGTGCAGTCGCTTGTCGAAAAAACTCACTGGCCAGGGTTTAAGGATGTCGAAAAATCGAAAGAGAATAAATGCACAGAGCCAGGCCAGGGGATGGTTGGGAGCACCGATCAAGGCAATCAACATGCCGATGATTTCATCGATGACAACCACTGACGGATCGGCATGGTCGAGGATCTTTTCCGCTGAACCTGCACAGCCCACCGCCAGTAAACCGATAATTGCCAGGGCGATGAAGTAATGACCCTGCTCAAGATGGATCAAGCCAAAATGTATTGGAAAGGCAACCAGAGTACCCCACGTGCCGGGTGCTTTGGGAAGATAGCCGGTATAAAACCCAGTGGCCAAGGCCATGATTAATCGATACATATTTTGAAAATTTCCCTGTTTGTTTGCGTCATGGGATGAAGGCTATAAACTAACGGATTGCCAATATACAGTTTTTTAGTCTGTGGTCTTAACGTCCGAAACCATAGTGTAAACTTGCCGTAAAGGGACATCATTTTCCTTTGCGATTCTACGGCAATCCTCATACTCTGGTGTGATGACCGTTCCTACCGGTGTTTCGATTTTTTTAGCTCCCACCGGACCCCATTGTGTATCAACTTTAATAAGCTCGCGGGGCAGGGTGAACCGTTGCTCGGTGCGGAAACGAAGGCCGATTGCAGAAGTCTCGGATACTATGCACTGTTTTATCTCCAGGGCATGTGCTTCATCGGCAAGAACCTGTAATTGAAAACCTGGCCGTCCTTTTTTCATTTGAACTGGAATGAGGACTACATCTAAAGCACCCAACGAAAAAAGTTTTTCAGATACGTATGGGAAACCCTCCGGTGACCAGTCATCCAGGTTGGTTTCGATTATTTGGATGCTTTGTGTTTCATTTGAGCAAGTGGTTTGACCAATCAAAAGGCGAAGTACATTGGGCACGCCATCCGACCTGGAATTACCGCCGGCCCCGTAGGCCGTTGTTGTAAGCTTCATATGAGGCATGGGACCGAAAGATGAACAGGTTGCCTTGAGAATGGCAGCCCCGGTGGGAGTGATCAGTTCTTGGTCAAGGTCAACGCCATACACCGGTACATCCTTGAGTATTTCACAGACCGCCGGAGCTGGTAATGGTAACGTCCCATGGGCGCATTTCACAAATCCGTGGGGCATGGGAAGGGGAGAACAGTGGAGTTCCTTAACGCCAAAATGATGGAAACCCACAGCAGTTCCTATAATATCCACCAGTGCATCTAGTCCGCCCACTTCATGGAAATGGATTTCTTCAATCGTTTTCCCATGAACTTTAGCCTCTGCCTGGGCCAACTCCTTAAAGATATCCAAAGCCAAAGATGTAACCGGCTCAGGAAGTTTACTGTTACTGATGGTTTGTTTAATGGTTTGCCAATTGCGATGGGGTTGGTCTTGCTCTGGCTCAACACTCACTTGAGTGGTGGAAAGGCAGCCTTGCCTTGTTTTTTTGACATTGATATCTGGAAGTGGGATGTTTAATAATCCCAGCTGTTCTCGTAAATGTTCCTCGGGCAGACCTGCATCCAGCAAGGCACCAAGAAACATGTCGCCTGAGGCACCGGAAAAACAGTCAGCATAGATAATAGGGCTCAACGAAGCTGGCATGATGGAGTCCTAAAGTTGTGATTCCTTGATAAATTCATACGTTTCATAAAACCACAGAGGACACAGAGAACACAGAGTTTATTCAATTAAATTGTATCTCTCTGCCCTCGATTTCCTCTGTGGTGAAAATGTATTGAAAAAGTATGGTTACTTATTTTGTGGCTTCTTCCGCCTGCTGTACTTTATGAACATAGCAAGAAGATCACGTCGATAATAGAAACAAGGCAGTGAAATGGCAACAGAAATTCCCAGGACTATCAGGAGTCTTATGTAATTTGCCGTAAAGACATCAGCGCCCTGGAATGAGAGCATGAGGGTGCCAGGCATGCGCCCGACTCCGGTAATAAAAAGGAATACAGGCAGGGGCATACGAGAAAACCCTAAAATATATGAGAGCGGATCTTTGGGTATGCCTGGAATGAGAAAAAGAATGAAGGGGATAATAAACTGTCCTTTACTCACCAAAGCACTGAATCGCATGTAGATTTTGGTTTCCATAACCCTATCAGGCATGAGGTCCCAGAGAATACGACCAATGCCGAATGCAATCCAGGAACCAATTGTCAAACCTATGGAAGAATAGAAAAAACCGGGCCAAGCGCCGAAAAGATACCCCCCGATAAAACCACTCATTTCTCCTGGAAGGGGGGCAAGAATTACCTGAAAGATTTGTATCCCCATGAAGAGAAAGGGAGCCCAAGGGCCATAGGCCAGAATGGCTTCTCGTATTTCCTTCCCCATCTCATGGCCGGTCTTGAGCTGGAGGAGGGCCTGGCGAAGGAAATCATCGCTGGTGAGAAGGGGAATGAGCAGACCTAGAAAGCAAATTAAAGCAATCCCCACAATGAGGAGATGACGTTTTAAAAGGGCTTTGTTCATTTGAATATGGAACCGGAAGACAGGGGGTGGCCACGTAGAAAATCACCCACTTTCATTCGCTTTGCTCCTTCTTTTTGAATGGCCCGAATCCGTAATTGTCCTTCACCGGTGGCGATGACCAATCCATCATTATCCGCCAGGCAGAGTGTACCCGGTTTTTCAGTGCTTGGATTATCGATAACCTGGGGTGAAAAAAGTTTGTACTTTTTACCGTCAAGGCTGGAATAGGCTTTGGGCCAGGGATCAAGGCCGCGGATCAAGCCGCTGATGGCGAGGGCCGACATGCTCCAATCTATTTGGCCCTGCTCTTTGGTGAGCAACGGAGCCATGGTTGCTTGGGAATCATCCTGTTTATGAGGTGGCAGTTTATTTTCTCTTAATAAGTCAAGGGCCTGTACCAGGGCCTTTCCTCCCAACTTGGCAAGCTTCGGCGCCATGGTCACGGTGGTATCATCGTCATCAACTGAAATGGCAGCGGGCAGCAGAATATCACCGGTATCCATACCTTCATCCATCTGCATGATGGTGACTCCGGTTTCCGGCTCACTATTTATTAGAGCCCATTGAATGGGGGCAGCTCCCCTATATTTTGGAAGCAGGGAACCATGGACATTAATGATTCCTAAGGGAGGCAAAGAGAGTAGAGAGCCTGGTAAAATACGGCCATAGGCGGTCACCACAATGAGATCCGGTTCGTATGACTGGATTGTGTCATGGAATTCCTGGGTACGGATTTTTGTCGGTTGCAGTACAGGGATATCAGCCGAGAGGGCCAGGGCTTTGGTCGGCGTTGGGGCAAGTTTGCGGCCACGACCTTTGGGGCGGTCCGGTTGACTGACCACCGCCACAACTTCCTCACCGTGTTCAATCAGGCTGCGAAGCGAGGGGACAGCAAATTCCGGCGTTCCCATGAAAACTATGCGATAAGGGTTTCCGTTCATTATTGCTCTTTACTGAGTTGTTTTTTACGGCGTTTTGTGTACAGAGCCCGTTTTAAAGAGCTAATGCGATCCACAAAGATCATGCCATTCAGATGGTCAAGTTCGTGCTGGATTACCCTGGCAAAAAAACCTTCAGCCTCAAAACTGAGGGGATTTCCTTCAATATCTTGGGCTTCTACCTCTATTTTCTCGTAACGCTTCACATTGGTGGCATAATCAACCACTGACAGGCAACCCTCTTCACCAACCTGCTCACCCTCACCCTTAACAATACGAGGGTTGACCAGCACGATGAGATTGGCATCCTCTTCACTTGAGGTGATATCAATGACAGTCACCTGGAGGGAGACGCCGATCTGGTTTGCTGCTAACCCAACTCCTGGGGCGTCGTACATGGTCTCAGCCATGTCTTCCACAAGCTTTTTTAACTCAGGACCGAACTCGGTGACCGGCTCCGCCTTTTTTTTAAGAACCGGAAAAGGATCGGTAACGATTTCCTTTAATGCCATGTTTTTCCCTTCAAGATGGTAATAATAACAGACTGTTGTGCGGTCTTTATAACATATTTTCCGGATCAACGTCCACCGTCAATTTGATACGCCCGGAGCGTATATGGGATGGAATTTCGTTAAGCAGTTTACGGCAAACGGTATGCAAGGTAGCAGATGAAGACCCTTTGAGCATAAGCTGCTGACGAAAGCTGCCTCGCAATCTGGAGAGTGGGGCAGGGGCCGGACCTAGAACCGTAATGTCGTTTTGAGAAGGAAGTATTTTTTGTAACATGCCAGCCAAAAGGAGGGCTGTCTTGCGGGTTAATTCTTCGTCTTTTCCTTCCAAAAGGAGATTTACCAAACGGGACATGGGAGGGTAACCTAAGCCTTGGCGGAGGGCTAATTCCTGGTTGTACAGATCTCCATAGGCATGGGACTGGGCAGTAATTACGGAATAATGGTCGGGTTGATGGGTTTGAATAATGACCCGGCCGGGGCTATCTCCGCGACCGGCTCGACCGGTTACCTGGGTGAGGAGCTGGAAGGTGCGTTCACCGGCTCGGAAATCGGGCATGCCCATGCCGGCATCTGCCCAAACCACGCCAACCAATGTAACATCAGGAAAATGATGGCCCTTGGTAATCATCTGAGTGCCCACCAGGATGTCAATTTCTTTATTCCGCATGGCCTTAAGAATTTCCAGGAATCGTTTGCGGTTTGCTCCGGTGTCTCGGTCTAAGCGGGCAATATTGGCATTGGGTACTATGTTTTTCAATTCAGCTTCTACCCTTTCAGTTCCAAAACCAATGCCCATAAGGTCTGGCCCATTACAGGAAGGGCAGAGAATATCTTTTTGTTGGGTAAAACCACAATAATGGCAGAGCAGTTGATTTTTGGTCTGGTGTTGGGTCATTGCCACATGACAATGCTGGCATTGCACGGTTTTGCCACATTGCCTGCACAGAACAGTTGAGGCATAGCCGCGGCGATTGAGAAAGATGAGGCTTTGATTGCCTTGGGAATGGGTTTGGCGAATGGCCGAAGTCAATTCCGGAGAAAAAAGAGGTGGCCTGCCGGAGACGGTTTTTGTTTTTTGCAGGTTAACTATTTCTACTACGGGCAAATCCCGGTCGGCAATGCGGCGGGTCATATTGAGAAGAGTATACTTGCCTTGTTGGGCATGATAACTGCTGGTGATGGAGGGCGTGGCCGAACCAAGGAGAACAACGCATCCGGCCTGGCTTGCCCTCAGTACCGCAAGATCTCGTGCCTGGTATCGCAGGCCATCTTCCTGCTTGTATGCAGGGTCGTGTTCCTCATCTACAATAATGAGGCCGGGATCTTTGATTGGCGCGAAAATAGCAGAACGGGCACCAATTACAATCGTTGCTTCACCGGTGGCCACCCGATGCCATTGGTCAAGGCGTTCACCTTTTGACAGGCCGCTATGCAAGAGAGCTATTTGATCTCCGAAGCGGGAATAAAAATGACCCTCCAGCTGAGTGGCCAGGGCGATCTCCGGCACGAGAACCAGGACACTCTGTTTTAGAGTAAGCGCTTTTTCAGCAGCCCGAAGATAAACCTCTGTCTTGCCACTCCCTGTTATGCCGTGCAATAAAAAGGGATTATATTGTTGTGTATGAAGGGCTGGAATGATCTCGGCGAGGGCTTTATCCTGTTCTTCAGAAAGCTTAGCAGGTTTTGGAAAATGGACCGGGGGCTCACCGAATGGATCTCGAAATACTCGTTTTTCTACAAGGGAAAGTACCCCCCTGGCAGCCAGACTTTTTAAAGCCTTGCCAGCCCCACTATACTTTTTCGTAATGTCGCGGCGTGGAATGGCTTGCTGCCCAGTTGCTTCGTTCAGTTCATGTAAAATGTTCAACGTCTTTTTTTCAGACGATAAGAGATCTGCATCTTCCAGTTCCAGCGGAGAAGAAGTCTGGGGAAGAATACAGACCTCGGTTTTTGGCTTGATGCTTTGACCAGTCAATTCATGATGAATTGTAAGATAGTCCTGTTCGTGCCATTTTGAGAGAAGGGTGCGCTCTCGATTGACACGAATACGACGATAGGCTGCCGGTGATAATTGTTTTTTCCTGATAAGCTCATCAAACCATGCCGGCGGTGGTTGCTTCCCATCCCAAGCTGTAAGAGATTTTTCACCTTGCTCGGTCAACGTGATTCGATGGCCACTCTTGGTGGTGATACCGGCTGGAAGAGCCTCTTTGACAACCTCGCCAATGGGATGGAGATAGTATTCTGCGATCCAGCGGAAAAAAGGTACCATCTCCGCATCGAAAAAAGGCCATGGGTCGAGAATGTCGGCAATGGGTTTGATTTTTTGTTTATTGGGAGGAGTTTGGGCAGGACCAAAAAGATAGCCGGTGACAAGTCGACTTCCTAAAGGAACGAGAAGGCGCAATCCAGGGGTCAGGCTTGTCGGGCAAGGTTCTGGAGCAGCATAAGTAAGGGTGTGCGCCAGGGGCGCGGTGACCGCCACTTCCAGGTAATTCATTTTAAGATAGCCCTACCCACCTACGGTGCAAGCATTCAGCTGTCAGTGATCAGTTTTGTTTACACCTGATAACAATCATTCCCATCTGCTGAACGCTGATAGCCCATTATAATTTTTCCTAGCTGATACTTTTTCGAAAGATGGTCTTTCCCCATAGAGAATTATGAGAACCTACAAATCTGCCGCCACCTCTTTGAGATGGGCACGGAATGCAGAGCCAAGTGCATTATGGCGGATACCAAAAGCGATAATTGCCTTCAAATACCCCAGTTTGTCTCCAGCGTCATAGCGGGTGCCTTCAAATTCATAGGCATACATGTTTCGCTTTTTGGCCAGGGCAAGCAGCGCATCTGTCAGCTGGATTTCACCACCATGCCCAGGAGTAGTTCTGTCAAGGAAATCAAAAATCTCCGGGGTGAGGAGATAACGACCAATAATAGCCATGTCGGAATCCGTCGTACCGGGTGCCGGCTTCTCAATCATCCGGTCAATTTTAGTAAGCCTTTCACGGTCCGGCTGTCCTTCGATGATACCGTATTGATATGCCTCATCAATGGGAACTTTTTGGACTGCAACAATGGGTTCCTGTAATTCTTCAAATAATTCAAGCATTTGTTTGCAGCATGGTGTGTCGTGCTGGACAAGGTCATCACCCAGAAGGACCATGAATGGCTCATTACCCACAACATTGCGGGCACTCCAGATTGCATGCCCCAGTCCCAATGGCTTTTTCTGACGTACCGAAACAATGTCAATAAGAGAAGAAACGTGCCGTATTTCTTTACAGAGAGCAGTTTTTTGTTTCTGCTCTAAAACGGTGTCTAATTCGAAGTTATAGTCGAAGTGATTTTCAATGGCAGATTTGCCTTCGCTGGTAACAAGGATGACTTGATCAATACCGGAGTCAACAGCCTCTTCAACAATATATTGGATAGTGGGGCGGTCTACAATGGTGAGCATCTCTTTGGGGATAGCTTTACTTGCCGGGAGAAAACGAGTTCCTAAACCAGCTACCGGAATCACAGCCTTACGTACTTTCATGTTGCCTCTCTATGGTATTGATATTCGGAATAATACAATTCGAGCGGAGCGCATATCCTCGTAATGTACCCAATGCTCGTATCAACGACAAGGATAAATGGCTTATTCATAGAGTAGGCTGGGAAAAAACAGGAAACCTTTGGATGATTATTGTATGGTTGCACATTGATAATTCAAGCGTGTTGAGAAACGAGTAGAATAATGCATCCTTTAGAGAAAAAGATAGATCGGATTATCCGGTCACACACCCTTGTGCAAACAGGTGAAACGGTGGTGGTAGGGGTCTCCGGAGGTCCGGATTCCATGGCCTTGCTCCATGTGCTGACGGCATTGAAGATCCCATGTTATGCAATTTATGTTGATCATGGCCTGCGACCAAAGGAAATTCCAGAGGAAATTTCACTGGTTACATCCACTGCCCATAAACTTGGAATCAGCTGTGAAGTGGTTGAGGCTGATGTGAAAGGGTTGGCCAAGAAGGAAAAACTCTCCCTTGAGCACGCAGCAAGGACGAAGAGATACGAGATTTTTACTCGAACGGCCGACGCAACAGGCGCAACGAAAATTGCCGTTGGACATACAGCAGATGACCAGGCTGAGGAAATGTTGTTGAGGCTTATTCGCGGCACGGCCCGGAAAGGACTTTCGGGCATGGAAAGATTGACTGAAAATGGTGTCATTCGTCCCTTTCTCGATATTCCTAAGCAGGAATTGCTGGCATATCTTCAAGATCGGCAGATTCCATTTATGGAAGATTCATCAAATCAAGACCGTCGATTTCTCAGAAATAAAATACGACTGGATTTACTGCCTTATCTTGAAGAACATTTCCATACAGGTATACGAGGTACATTGCGCAGGACAGCAAATATTTTAGCCGAGGAGGAAGCGTATCTGGCTGAAACAGCCAAATTTGCCTTTCAACGAGTTGTGGCTGAAACATCAGTTGATGAGTGCAGCATGGTATGTGATGCTCTTCTTGCTGAACCTTTGGCTCTCCAACGCCGAATCATTGAGCAGGTGCTTATTGATTTGCAGACTAAGCCAAGTGGACAACATATTGCCGACATTCTGAAACTTGCTGGCAATAAAGGTAAAAATGGCAGCCTCCATCTGGCTCAGGGTTTGCGAATTGAAAAGAAAAATGGCCAACTTAGTTTTGCCTTCCCCCGTGGCAGATCTCACTTCCGAGGCGATAGGTAGCCTGCTTCTCTAAATGGAAGTTCCTAATCGGGTAAAATGGAGAAGAAGGATCTTTACGGAATCTCTATTGTGGTTTATATTCTTCCGCCTTGTTGCGTTGTTGCATAAACACAACTACATAATCGTGGGCGGGTAGCTCAGCTGGATAGAGCGTTGGCCTCCGGAGCCAAAGGCCGTGGGTTCGAATCCCGCTCCGCTCACCACGAAAAATAAAACCCGAAAGGTCAACCGACCTTTCGGGTTTTTTTATAACAAGATCCCTCGAATTTCCGATTATTTCCTGTTAGAAAATCGAAAATCTTCCTCCAAAAGCTGACGCTGGAGGAGGTTTTGGTGAATTGATTTCCGAGACTTAATTATCATCGTCAAAGAGGATTTTATTCTTGGCCGTTCGACTTGTCCAGTATGTCCAGACCTGACTATCCGTGCTGAAGGTTTCTTTCGCCGGCGGTATTCCATAAGCAAGCATAACAGCCTTTTTGCTCATGCCTATTTCAAGGGAGCCTAGCATGATATTTTTTTCTCTTCCTGGTTTAATCCTTCAGCCATTTGCTCAAAATTTTTAGTGGTGTTGTTTCCTGCAGGGCTTTTGGCGCGCACCTCAGCCAAACTGAAAGTAAAGATATCATCAAATAGCGTTTTATCGATTGTTGCGTGTAAAGCAAGCCGTGATGGCAA
>CAYUCH010000093.1:0-15230 GCA_964443295.1 uncultured Desulfobulbia bacterium
TAACCCTTTTAGGGTCACCTTTTAATCCACCCCTTCTAGGGGTGGTTGTTAAATGGATCCATCTAGGGGCACTTGAAGTTCATTCAATAAAAAATGATGATTTCAAAAGGCTCAAAGAGCTAACTGAAAAATACCGAGATCTACCAATGGATTTTGCTGATTCATGTCTTGTTTGTCTTGCCGAAAAACTCAACCTCAACACAGTCGCCACGATTGATCGAGATTTTACAATTTATCGAATTCAGGGGAGGAGAAAATTTAAAGTTCTCCTTTCCTAAAATTTACCGGTGTATATCCAGCTCTTCGCAGTTTGTCTTAATTCTACCCTCTCCCCACAGCAACATATTCAAATCCGGCATCGCGCATTTGCTCTACTTCATACACATTGCGCAGGTCGACAAAGACCGGTGATTTTAGTGAGGATTTGATGCGTTCCAGGTCGAGAGCTCGGTATTGGTTCCATTCGGTCAGGAGGACAACGGCATCTGCTTCTTCGCATGCCTCATAGGCATTTTTCTTGAAATCGAAGTCAGGGAAAAACTTTTTTGCCTCTTCCATTCCTTGGGGATCGTGAACCTGTAGTTTAGCACCTTTTTCGTAGAGAGCAGGGAGGATGGTTAAAGAGGGGGCATCTCGCATGTCATCGGTTTCTGGTTTAAAGGTCAGGCCCAGGATAGCAATGGTTTTCCCCGCCTCAGATCCGCTCAGGGCATCGCGTATTTTTTTCACCATTCTGGCTTTTTGCGCGGCATTCACTTCAACAACCGACTCGACGATCCTTGCCTGAACGCCATGCTCTTGGGCAATGCGCATGAGTGCCAAAGTATCTTTGGGAAAGCATGATCCGCCGTAGCCTGGGCCGGGGTGAAGAAATTTACTGCCGATCCGGCCATCGAGGCCTATGGCTTTGGAAAGGTCTCTCACATCGGCGCCCACTGCTTCGCAGATATTTGACATCTCGTTAATAAAACTAATCTTGGTGGCCAAAAAAGCATTGGAGGCATATTTGATGAGTTCGGCGGTTTCAAGGCCGGTTACCACAAATGGTGTGGAAGTGAGATAAAGGGGTTTGTACACTTCTTTGAGGGTTTCTGTGGCTTTATCGGAATCGGATCCAAAGACGATGCGATCCGGCCGCATGAAATCATTGAGTGCCGCACCTTCACGGAGGAATTCAGGATTGGAGACCACGTCAAAATCTGCGCTTGGATTTTCTTCTTTGATTATTCTGGCAACCTGACGAGCTGTACCAACCGGCACTGTACTTTTATCGACAATAACCGTGTATTCCTGCAGGTGTGGGGCAATATCCTTTGCAGAAGCATAAATATAACTCAGGTCTGCGTATCCATCACCACGACGACTTGTCGGAGTGCCCACCGCAATGAAGATGACCTGGGCTTCTTTTACTGTTTTGTCCAGGTTGGTGGTAAAGCTTAAGCGCTCTTCTTGTACGTTTTTTTCAACAATCCTGTCTAGGCCAGGTTCGTAAATGGGAATTTCTCCGGCTCTTAATCGATCAATTTTGTCTGCATCTTTATCCATGCAAACAACTTGGTGACCAAGTTCAGCAAGACATGCGCCTGTTACCAGCCCGACATAACCGGTACCTATCATGGTGATTTTCATCGTTACTCCTCAACGTATCCTTCTGGATTTTGGCTTTGCCAGCGCCAACCATCGGCACACATTTTTTCTACACCATATTGCGTCTGCCATCCAAGTACTTCTTTAGCGTAAGCTGGATCAGCATAGCAGATGGCAATATCACCGGGACGTCGGTCGACAATTTCATAGGGGATTTCCTTGCCGCTTGCTTTTTCAAAGGCATGGATCATGTCGAGAACAGAGTATCCCTGGCCTGTTCCAAGGTTCACGGTCAGTGGACCGTCTTTGTTCCAGGTCGCCAGTGCATTTATGGCAGCCACATGCCCGGCTGCAAGGTCGACAACATGGATATAATCCCGGACTCCGGTTCCATCCGGAGTGGAATAATCATTACCAAATACGTTAATAAAAGGTCGTTGACCAATGGCTACTTGTGAGATGAATGGCATAAGGTTATTGGGAATACCTTTTGGATCTTCACCTATCAACCCACTTTCATGTGCACCTACAGGATTAAAATAGCGCAGCAAGGCAACTTTCCATGTGGGGTCGGCAATTACCAGGTCTCGTAGCATGTCTTCAATGATGAGTTTAGATCTGCCGTAAGGATTTGTTACCGAAAGTGGAAAGTCTTCTTTAATGGGTACAGTGGCTGGATCACCGTAGACAGTGGCGGATGAGCTGAAAACAATCTGTTTTACACCAGTCTCCCGCATGGCCAGTAAAAGGGAAATGGTGCCATTAATGTTGTTGTCGTAATATTCCAAAGGTTTTTCAACGGATTCTCCAACTGCCTTGAGCCCGGCAAAATGGATAACTGCCTGGGGTTTTTCCTCTTGGAAAATTTGAATTAATTTCTCTTGGTCACGGATGTCTACTTCGTGGAAAGATACCTTTTTACTGGTAATTGATTCGACACGGGCCAGTGCCTCCGGGCAACTATTATAGAGGTTGTCGACCACAGTGACTTCAAAGCCGGCCTCCAGCAGTTCAACACAGGTGTGAGACCCAATATAGCCGGCCCCTCCAGTGACGAGTAATTTTATGTTTTGAGCCATTTCGTTTGCTCCTAAGACAATAATAATTTGGTTAGAATACTTTTGATTTATATTGAAATTATTTCCTTACGATTAAGGATATTAAAATATATTTACGTTTCGTCGGTCCGACCATAGAGATCTTCAAAGCGGACAATGTCATCTTCACCAAAATAACTTCCGGACTGAACTTCAATCAACTCCAGAGGGGCAGGTCCTGGATTTTCAAGTCGATGTTTTACTCCCACAGGTATATATGTCGATTGGTTTTCAGTTAGATAGGTTGTTTCTTCACCATTGGTGATTTTGGCACTTCCTTTGACAATAATCCAGTGCTCCGCCCTATGGCGGTGCATCTGTAAAGAAAGGCTGGCCTGTGGCTTAACTATGATTCGCTTCACCTGAAATCTGTCGGCACAATCGATACACTCGTATGAACCCCAGGGTCGGTAGACACGCCTGTGTAAAAGGGCTTCATCACGGTCTGCAGCTTTCAGTTGGTCAACAATTTCTTTTACGTCCTGAACGTGTGTTTTAGGGGCAACTAAAACAGCATCAGTTGTTTCAACTACAACATGCTCATCTAGACCCACTGCTGCGATCAGTCTGTTGGTAGAATGAAGATACGAATTACTGACATCATGGGTGAGTACGTTGCCATGGATTAAATTACCATTATTATCTTGCTCTCCGATCTCCCATAAAGCAGACCAGGAGCCGACATCACTCCAATCACAGTCAAGGGGTATGACTACAGCGTCATCCGTTTTTTCCATAACGGCATAATCAATGGAGTCGGCTGGAGATCGTGTAAAAGCTTTTTTATCTAAACGAATAAAATCTAAGTCTGATTCTCTCTTGGCATGTGCTTGGGTAGTGCACTGTATGATCTCGGGAGAATATCTTTGTAATTCTTCAATGTACCGAGAAGCCTTAAACATGAACATGCCACTGTTCCAAAGATAATTTTCAGAATCAATATATTCTTGGGCTTTTTCAGTGTCGGGTTTTTCCACAAAATGGTCGACCATGAATGAAGGAGACCCTGTGACAAGAGGATTTCCTTTTTTGATATAGCCAAAACCAGTTTCTGGTCTATCTGGAACAATGCCAAAAGTAATCAGGTGACCTTGTTCAGCCAATGTTGCACCATGCTGGACAGACTCAAGAAAGGAGGGCACATCTTTTATTATGTGATCTGCCGGGAGTACTAACAGGTTGGGATCATCGTGAAGTTCAAGGGCGTGAAGGGCTGCAATTGCCACGGCAGGCGCAGTATTTTTTCCAACGGGCTCTAATATTATCTCTGCCGGACCAGCATCAATGGATCGTAATTGCTCTGCCACGAGGAAACGATGGTTGTTGTTGCAAATAAGTATTGGTGGAAAAGCCTTGTCCTGTAGGCCTTTTACGCGCTCTAAGGTGAGCTGTAACATGGAGTTGTGGCCAAGAAGAGAGAGGAGCTGTTTAGGGTACAATTCACGAGACAGAGGCCATAGTCTGGTGCCTGAACCTCCGGCAAGAATAATAGGGATTATGGATTGATTCATGAAATCTCAATAAGTAATTTATACTGGGTAAATCAAAATCGTATCCATTGGCAGTGTTAAGGCAACCAAAAATTGGATTGACATTGAACAGTAATTGTTCACCAAAATTATGATTGTTGGCGAGGAGTTTTTCCAAAAGCAACAATCATAAAACATAATGAATATTTTTTGGGAATACAATATTCAAGAAAAGAAGGCTGGCTATGTCACAGTATCGAAATATCCTCCTTTGAACAGGTAAAGAAATACTTCCTGTGCCGCCTCCATGGGGCTTAATGTTGATGTATCTATGCAGAGTTCTGGGTTTTCTGGTTCTTCGTATGGATCACTAATGCCAGTGAATTCTGGTATCAGGCCCTGGCGAGCTTTTTTGTATAATCCTTTTCTATCTCGATTTTCGCAAACATCTAAGGGGGTGGCGACGTGGATTTCAATGAAAGAGCCATGTTCCGAAATCATGTCACGCACAGCTTGCCTTGTTGAAGTATAAGGAGCAATCGGCGCACAAATGGCTACTCCACCGTTTTTGGTGATTTCACTAGCCACGAAGCCGATTCTTTTTACATTAATATTACGATGTTCTTTTGAGAATCCCAGCTCATTTGATAGGTTCAGGCGAACTATATCTCCGTCCAATAATGTGACTGGTCTCCCTCCTGTTTCTACCAGTTTTGCGTATACAATTTTGGCTATTGTAGATTTTCCTGCCCCTGATAGTCCGGTGAAAAAGAGTGTTATACCCTGCTTTTGTCGGGGTTTATATGCTTTTTTTAGTTCATTCACAACTTCAGGATAACTGAACCAATCTGGAATTTCTTGCCCTGATGTTAGATCTTCTTTTAATTGAGCATCCGTATATTCTATTCCTTCCAGGTTGTGGTTTCTGATTGTTGATACAGGCATAAATTTATCTCGGCTCCGCACATACTGCATTGACTCCACGGGGATAATATCTATTCCTAGTTCGTGGGAAAATTTCTGTACGAAATCTTGTGCTTCACAGGGTTTGTAAAAAACATGTTCAGCACCATTAGGTCCTTTGGAGGGTGGATACGAATGTTTTGGCCCAACAATAAAATGAGAACACCCATAATTCTGATTAACAATTGCATGCCAGAGGGCTTCACGAGGGCCTGCCATTCGCATTGCTAAGGGAAGAAGAGAGAGTAGGGCCAAATTTGGCGGGAAATGTCTTCGTATCGCTTGGTAGCAATGGACCCGTGAGTAATAATGAAGATCACCAGGCTTTGTAACCCCAACAGCAGGATGCAAAAGAATATGGCCCTGTATATCTTTTGCGGCTTGGAGTGCTACATCACGCTGTAGCCTATGGATTGGCTTGCTTGTCTGGAATGCCACAACACGTCTCCACCCTAATTTTTTGAAGAGAGAGCGCATTTCTGCAGGTGCATCCCAGAGAGTCTCAAAATCATAATGGGCTGGAGCCTGAATACCTTCTATTTTTCCTCCTAGATAAACGGGATTAGATTTTTCCATTAAATAGTGTACACCGGGGTGATGGAGAGAGGTGGTGCCATATATTTGTTCTGCCTCTTGAGTTTTATCAGGTTGCCAAATTTCGTCAATTGTCATCACGGCTGGCATGAAACCCTCCGCGTCTCGCAATGCAATTTTGTCTCCACTCGATATCTTGGAGGCAAATTCTTCAGTTACATCCAATACAATGGGTATTGGCCAAAGGGTGCCATCAGGTAAATGAATATTTTCGAGAACATTTTTGTACGTTTCCTGGTTCATGAAACCAGTCAAAGGGGAGAAAGCTCCGTTCATAAGGAGTTCTAAATCACAGAGTTGCCGTTTTGAAAGACTTAAAGAGTGAAAATTGAAAGACTCTTTCTTAAGTTCTTCAGCTTTATGATGGTTTGAAGCGTGCAGGTTCACAAGTTTTTGCCCATGTGGGGGCGGGAAACGATCCATAAGATTCCTTTCGAGTAGCTCGACATGAAATTGTTTTGTCAGATATAAGCTCAGCACCTGATATGTTGATGTGTTTTCAAAATTTACACGAAATTCGTAGGTGGTTCAAGTTTGGTACTATAGGACAATAGGATAAAATTAATACATATTTGGAAGTTCTAATTAATGGGGGCATTTTATACTGGACTTTGCATGTGGTTGTGAAGCAGAAAAAGTGCAGTAAAATATGACAGTTAAGAGGTGGTAGGATCAGAATATTATTGTGGATAACATCTTGTAAGGCCAGAATATCTATGATAATGTGCAAAATCAATATTTACGGGGAGATTGTGATAATTGATGAATAGTGTTTCTAAATGCGTTGTATGTTCGATAGCTCTATAAAGAGTTTTTCCAAAGATGGAGGATAAATTTTAATGTATGCTCGCAAGTTTTTGACATTTTTGCTTTTTCTTTTCGTGGCTGTTTCCCTTACTGCCTGTGGTAGTTCCGATGAGAAGAAATTAAAGTTTTACAATAAAGGAATGGAATTATACGAAACAGAGGATTTCGTCAAGGCACGTCTCGAGTTTAAAAATGCCATTCAAATTGACCGTAAATATCCTAGCGCTTTTTATATGCTTGGAAAATTGGATTTACTTGATGGAAATTATAGAGGTGCTTTTGGGAAATTTTCCAAGGCGACAGAATTAGATCCCGACCATATTGAAGCTCACTTGGAAATAGGAAAACTTTTACTCATGGGCAATGCCCTTGATAAAGCCAGTGCAAAAGCAGATTTGGTCTTAGAAAAAGATCCAGAGAGTATAGATGGGCAGCTTTTTAAATCATTAATTTGTTTGGCCCAAAAGGATCATGTTAATGCAAAGAAACTATTAACAGGCCTTTTAGAACGTGGTGTAACAAAACCTGAAATATACCCAGCATTAGCCCAGGCAAGATCCTTTTCTAAAGAAACAAACGCTGAGGATGCTAAAGAGGCAGAAAGAATAATTAAAGAGGGGCTTAAGGCTAATCCTCAACATGTGCCGTTGCATCTCATACTTGTAAGATATTATGGTCAGATGCAACGGCTTGATGACGCTGCAGAAGTCCTACGCCACATAATAACTCTCAAGCCTGAAGATATCGTTCACAAAGTTACTTTGTTTAATCTGTTTTGGGGGCAAGGAAAAAAAGAAGAAGCGTATCGTGTTGCAGAAGAAGCTATACAAACTGATCCCACCAATGAAGAAAACCGTCTTGCCATTGCAGGAGTTATTGCCAGTAAAAAAGAACTTGATAAAAGTGAAGCGATACTTAGAGAAGGATTACAACATAATGAAAAGAGCTTTAAGATTCGCTTTGCTATTACAGACATTTTACAAGCTCGGCAGGACATAGACGGGATTGAAAATCTTCTAAACGAATGCCTTACTTTAGAGAGCGCTGCGGACCATCCAGGTGTACTTGAGGCGAAAAATCGTTTAGGGAAACTTTCTCTTGCTTTAGGGGAGTTTGACAAAGCTCAACAATATGTTCAGGAGGTTCTTGACGAAAATCCCAAAAGTATTGATGCCCATTTGGTTAAAGGGGTAATTTTATTGCGCCGTGGCCAGGGTGATAAAGCCGTGGCTGAATTTCGTACAGTTGTTCAGGAGAGGCCTCAGTTTGAGACAGGGTACATTCAATTGGCAGAAGCGCATATGTTGAATGGTGAGACGGAGTTGGCTATTGATACCCTGCGGCAAGGAGTTAAAAACAACCCTGCGTCAAAAGTACTATTGAGAGCAATAGCGCAAAGGTATTTTGTTCAAAAGAATTTTGTTGATGCTGAGGCCCAATTACAAAAGATTTTGGAAATAGATCCAAATGACGTAAAGGTTCATGCCGACCTAGGCGATCTTTTCATGACGCAACGAAATTGGGAAAAAGCACAGGAATCCTTAAAATTATATAAGGAGAAGTCGAACCAGTCACCTGAAGCATATATGAAATCAAGCCAGTTATATCTTAAGCAAGGGAAGCAAGACAAGGCTTTAGCTGAACTGGAAACAGGTTTTACAAAGAATAAAAACTCACAGCTCTTATTGGCTCAACTTGTACAGCTGTATATTCAAAAAGGCGATTTTAAAGGTGCGAGGGAATTATGCACAGCCAGTCTTAGCAATGACATTAGTGATGCCATTGTATATAACCTGATTGGGAAGATTTATACACTTGAGAAAAAATATCAACTGGCGAACGATGCTTTTCAAAAAGCCATTGATCTTAATCCTGACTGGTCGCGCCCATATGAAAATCAAGCCAGTATTTTTGTAATTCAAGGCAAGCGAACCAAAGCAATTGAAAAATACAAAGTTCTAGTGCAAGAACAACCTAAGGCAGCGGCAGCATATCTTTCTCTAGCCTTACTCTATGAGATGGGAAATCAGTATACTCAGGCTATGGAGGTTTATGAGAAGGTGCTGGAAGTAGTACCGGGCTTTTGGACCGCTGCAAATAACTTGGCTTATTTACTGACCGAAAAAGGGAACAATGATTCTGATTTGCGTCGAGCTTTACGACTTGCTCAAAGAGCCCAAGCATCTCAGGGAGATCGTCCCGAAATTAATGACACCTTGGGGTGGATACATTACAAACTTGGCGACATTGAAAACGCTGCTACTTTTTTAGAAAAAGCTGAGTCTGGTACAGCACCAACTCCAGTCGTTAAGTATCACTTGGCAATGTTGCGCCTCAAACAGGAACGGATTGAAGAGGCTAAACAGAATTTGCAAGAAGCGTTATCAGTAGCAGGCTATTTCTTAGGGCGGGAAGAGGCTGAAGCGACTCTCTCTTCTCTATAATTTATCTGTTAATGAAATATTAAGTAGGGTTTGAATGTTGGTCATTATATGAATGTTACATGCAAAGCATAGGACATCATGACGGTGCAGCATCATATCAAGTTGACCATGCTTTTCTCTCACTCAATTTTAAGGCGACATTTATGATTATGAGTAATTTCCTCAACATATCAAGCAAGATTTTACTTGTTTGTCTCTTGTTTAGCATGACAATTGTCGGCGATGCAATTGCCGCTGAAGATGAGGATTCTTTGATCCCTGATTTTATCATTGGACCAGGTGATGTCCTTGAAATATCCCATTGGCAGAATGCCCAACTTACCAAGCAGCTTGTTGTTTTGCCAGATGGCAAATTCTCTTTCCCTCTCATAGGTGAAATTGTTGCTGGTGGAAAGACAGTTAAACAGCTTAAAGCAGAGCTTGAGGAGAGAATTTCCCGCTATGTCCCTGATCCAGTATTGTCGGTGGTTGTACTACAGGTAAATGGATTTAGTATTTATGTAATAGGCAAGGTGAACAGGCCCAGTGTGTATGCACTAAATTCTAATGTCAATGTTCTTCAGGCTCTTGCAATGGCAGGAGGACTTAACTCTTTTGCCAAAAAAGGAAAGATTAAAATATTTCGGACTGAAGGAAGTGAAACAATCATTTTCCCATTTGATTATGATGATGTTGCTGATGGGGAAAACCTTGAAACCAATATTCTTCTGCGACGCGGCGACGTGATTGTCGTCCCTTGATCATTTTCGAAACTCATAATATGAGCCGATTTGTTCCCTGCCTTTTTATATTTTGTTTTGTTACGACCGCAGTTCATTTATGGTCACGGGAGACCGTTGCACTTGAATTGCAGTTTACTCCCTCCCTCACTGTTCGTGAGGAATATGTCGACAATGTATCCTTTACTACACAAAATGAGGATGGTGCTTTCATTTCAACCATTAGTCCCGGCTTGGAATTTCGTCATAAGACAGAATTATTAAATGCGTATATCTCGGCCCATGTTGATGGCGTGAATTATTTTGGGGATAAGTTTGATGAAAGGGATGTGGTTGACCACTTCTATTCCCTTGGACTTACCCATCAATTGTCAAAGAGATGGAAAAACCGAATTGATTTGAAATATACTGAGGATTCCCGTTCTGACCGTGACGAGGAGGACACAGGCCTTCTCCTTACTGCCAGTCCGCGGCAAAGACAGCAATATAGTTATAGTGGCGATTATGTCGTTTCCGAAAAGACCAATGCTTCTGTCTCCTATAGGTACAATCGTGATGACTATGAAGATATTGGTTTTATTGGCTATAAGGCGCATAGTATAAGTTTAGGGCTCTCCTCAGATTTGAGTAGTGTCGTGGAGAATTTTAGAGGCCAAGCGAGTCTTAGTTTGCACCGATATAATTACCCGGGGTTCAAGGTAGGGAATTATAGCATGACCTTAGGAGGGACTTGGAGGTACAGTGAAAAATTCGCATTCCAATTGACTGTCGGACCCCGCTACGCAAGGTCTGAATTCGACACCCCAGAAACCTTGTTTGGAATTCCCACAGGACATTTGTTAAAAGAAATTAATGATGGATGGGGAGTTAATGGTGCTTTCTCACTGAATTATCAAGGCTTGTATTATAACTGGACACTGTCGTTGTCCCAGGAAATAGATCAGGCAAGCGGAAGAAACGGTGCGACTGAGAGAAAAAAAGCAATATTCGAAGTGGGAAGGCGTTTAACGGAGAGATCCGATCTAAAAATGCAGTTTTCCTATTATTGGAACACATCCGATGCGGGAGAGTTTTCTGCTTCGAAGATTGATACTGAAACCTTGCGTATTAATCCACAATATAATAATCGTATCACAGAGAATTTAACTGTTGGGATTTCATATTCTTACATTAAAACAGAAGAGCAAAGTGTGAACGCAAAGGCGATAGAAAAGAACGCCATATTTATTAATTTACGTTATTCAGTTCCTTTGTTCGATTAATTCATTCAATCGAACTGAGAATTTTGGCACCTGGTAAAGGTGCAGGAGGAAAGCACGATTATGCAGACCATGGAAATGGGCCCAAAGGACTATATGCAGGTTCTTAAGCGCCGACAAGGAAGCCTTATCGGTACAGCAATTGTTATTTTTCTTCTTGCAATTACCGTAGCACTCGTACTCCCGTCTACCTACAAATCTTCTTCTACTATTCTGATTGAAGAGCAGGAAATCCCCGCTGAATATGTCATGACAACTGTAACGAGTTATGCAGAACAACAATTACAAGTGACCAACCAGCGTATTATGAGTACTACCAAACTGCTGGAGATTATTGATCGGCATTCTCTTTACCAGGATTTAAAAGAGGATTATACCACCGAGGAAATAATAGAAGAGATGAGGGGGAATATCCATCTAGATCTTATTAATGCAGATGTAATGGACCGTAGGACCGGAAGACCTGCTACTGCCACCATCGCATTTACCCTTTCATTTGAAGCAGAAGAGCCACCAGCAAAAGTTTTGCAAACTGCCAGCACTTTGGCATCACTTTTTTTACAAGAAAACCTTAAGGTTCGGGAAGAACAAGCTTCTGGCACACTTGCATTTCTTGGAGATGAAGCAGAAAAGGTAAAAATTGATCTTCGTATTTTAGAGAAGCGAATGCAGGAATTTAAAGAAAAAAATGCAAACTCCCTTCCAGAATTATTACAAGTTAACCTGCAGAATTTACAACGCATGGAGCTTAACCTTGATCGTCTCAGAGAGACGTTGAGGAGTCAGCACGAAAGGGAGGGGTTTCTTCAAACACAATTGGCTTCCATTCCGGAATCAGGCTTGACAAGTAAGTCTCGTTTGGATCAGCTTTATGTTCAATTAGCAGAGTTGAATACCAATTTTTCCGACGAATATCCGGATGTTATAAAAACAAAAGCTGAAATAGCTGAGCTTGAGTCAATAATGTCTTCTGCCAATAAAGGGAAGAATACAATTATTGACGATGCAGTATATGATCCTACTTATATCTCCGTAGCTTCTCAACTCTCCAGCACTCAAGCTGATATTGCCTCTTTGGAAAAACAGATAAGTGGCTTAGAATCCAAAGTTGATGAATACACCGCGCGCATTGAAACCACCACTATGATTGAGGGTGAATATCAGTCTTTGGTCAATGAACGCAACAACACCGAGGCAAAATATAATGATTTACTAGTAAAGGCCATGGAGGCAAAGGTCTCCCAGGGATTAGAAAAAGAGCAAAAAGGTGGCAGGTTCACACTTATTGATCCAGCTAGATTACCTGAAAAACCATCTAAGCCTAATCGCTTGGCCATCATTTTGATAGGGATTGTGCTTGGAATTGGAGGTGGTTTCGGGATGATGGCAATGCTGGAATTTCTTGATGAATCCATTCGAAATCCCGTCGCTTTAACATATGCTACCTCATTTCCAGTCTTGGGCAGTGTACCGGAAATTGAGACGGAGCTTGACAAGAAAAAAAATAAGAGACGTAAAGTCATTCTGTTGGTGAGTATTATAATTGGAATTGCTGCAGCAGTAGCAGTCTTCCATTTTGTTTTCATGGATCTGAATGTTTTCTGGGCAAAATTGTCTCGAAAATTGGCCTTAATTGTGCCTTAATATTGTTGAATGCAAGCCCGGTTATTGGAGGTTTGAAGTATGAAGTTAAGAAAAGCTCTGGATAAAGCCAGAGAATCCCGTGGAAATACGGAAAATGAAATTTCTGCTCTGGAAGATCAGCAATATGACGAGAGCGGCGAATGGGTTTCACCCGCATACACTCAATCTACCACCGTTGAATACTCCACTCTAAAAATGATGGAAAACCGGTGTGTCTGTATTAATCACGATGCACCCGAATTAGATTCATTTAAAGTACTACGCACCCAAATTCAGCAGAAAGCAAAAGAAAATGGCTGGAAAACCATGATGATTACTAGTGCTTTACCTAAGGAAGGTAAAACACTGACAGCTGTTAATCTTGCCTTAACTTTTGCAAAAGAATTCAACCAAACAGTTCTGCTGGTTGATGGAGATCTCAAACAACAAAATATCCATACTCGGCTTGGTTTTTCAAGTAAACGTGGTCTTGTTGATTATTTAGTTGAGAGTCGCTCTTTAAAGGATCTCATTATTTGGCCGAATATTGAAAAACTAACCTTTATTTCAGGTGGGAAAAAGATCCCAGAGAGTACAGAGTTGTTGGCTTCTCCAAAGATGAGAGAACTCGTCGAGGAGATGAAAAATCGCTACCCTGATAGATTTATAATTTTCGATGTACCTCCAATTTTAGACCGTGCGGATGCGCTGGCCTTTTCGCCTCTTGTTGATTGTATACTCATGGTTGTAGAGTCGGGTAAAACTTCACTTCAAGATGTTCAAAAAGCGGTAGAACTCATTCCAAAAGAAAAATTTTTAGGTTTTGTTTTGAATCGCCTTGGTTCTGTAGATATCAAATAGGGCCTTAAACTTATTTGATAAGAAAGGGCCTACTATGTCCCCTCCGTCTCAAGACATTTGAATTTTAAATTTTTTGGAGATTATTACAGGCGGAATTTTTTGTAGAATTTAAAGAGATACTACTGGCCTAGTAATCTTAAATTTGTATATCATCGGCCAAAAAAATCTCAACTTTTATGGTTATCTAATTATGTATGAGAAGTTCTATGGTCTCAGTGAAAAGCCTTTCCGTATTGTTCCAAATCCCTATTTTCTTTATCTGACAGGCAAACACCAAAATGCTTTGACCACCCTTGAGTATGGTGTTTCCGAAGGGATTGGCTTTACTTTGTTAACAGGAGAGGTTGGCACGGGTAAAACCACCCTGATTCGTCACCTGCTTAATCAGATTGAAGAGAGCATGGACATTGCGGTTATTTTTAATACTAATGTCTCGGCCGACCAACTCCTCAATCTTGTTTTGCAAGAATTTGAACTTGTACCTGATATGAAGAATAAGGCGAAAACCCTTGATACTCTTTATCAGTTTCTTATTAATCGATTTGGAGAAGGTAGAAAGGTTCTACTGATCATTGATGAAGCCCAGAATCTATCCCGTGAAGCTTTGGAAGAAGTGCGAATGCTCTCAAATCTGCAGAGTGATGATCATCTTCTCTTAAATATTATGCTGGTTGGGCAGCCTGAATTGAAGGAAGTCCTCCAGCAACCCGGTCTTACTCAGTTCAGCCAGCGTGTTGCGGTGAATTATCACCTCACTGGACTCAGCAGAGATGAGATCAAACTGTACATCGGTTCACGCCTTGAGAAAGCAGGTGGAACAATGAGCCTTTTTGATGTTTCAGCAATCGAGTTAATAGAGGACGCGTCCGGCGGCATTCCACGAGCCATCAATCAAATCTGTGATGCTGCACTGGTATACGGCTTTGCAGATGAAAAACGAGTAATTGATGAAGAGGTCATACAGCAAGTCCTGGCGGATCGAGGTGAGATGGGATTGGTCAGCACCCACGCTGATGATTCAAGTGGAGCTCCAGCCATAGAGGGGGGAGTAAGCATACCTGGCGATGTGTCATTGCGGTTGCAGACCATGGAAAATACAATCGGCAAGCTTGAAGCAAAGGTTCAAATGCTCACCGAACTGGTTGACAAAAAATTAGACCAGGTGCAGAAAGAGGGGATCCAACGTTTGCAGCAGAGTCTATTAAAGGAACGGAAACGCAGTGATAGTTTGCTCAGTGGATATAGTAAGCTCAATCAAAAATATTGGGCTCTGCAGTGGAAAACCCAAAATAAAACTCCAAACAAAAAAACATCCAGCGATTTTATTGTCGATAATAGTGAAGAGATCGATTTAGAATTAGATTAAGACCGTTCAAGCAAAGTTCATTGATGTTGAGTATGAACTTTTCATATTACAGCTTTTCATGAAGTTTTGAATATCTCGTTCAGCTCTAACAGGAGGTGGTATCGATGAATTTTCAAGGGCACCTGGAAAGCGTCTTTCAGATGGTAAAATCCCAGCCACTTGTGTTAATTGTCGGTGGGTTGCTCATCCAGATAATGGTCGCTTTCAGTTTGGGAATTTTGGCTGGGCCATTGCTTGGCGGCTATTTACTTCTCATGGTTTTCTATCTGAGGGAAAACCGTATTCCTTCATTTAATGATCTATTTGCTGGAATGAATCGTTTTGGTGCACTTTTTCCGTATTTTTTCCTTTTATTACTGGTTTTTGTCGGAATTTTAGCACTTATAAAGAGCTGGTCGGGAAAATTCGGACAGGTCGTTAAGTGAAAATGTTGTTCCAATC
>CAYUCH010000094.1:0-14942 GCA_964443295.1 uncultured Desulfobulbia bacterium
TGGGTGGCCGGCTTCGCGTGGAATAGGTGGCCGAGATCAGTGGAATACGCAAAATTGTCAAAATCTCCAGTATTGCTTAAACCTGAACCCGATTGATAATTACCTGCTGTATCATAACGTGCCAGATTGCCCAGCTCTTCATAAAAGAGATGTCCTATCTCTGAACTTGTAATATTGAAGCCCATAGGCGTCGTTCCATCGAAACCGTATACATTAATTCCATCAACTGAGGAAGGTAATCGCCATGAGTCATCATCCCAGTTTACAGTATAGGCTGGGTCAATGTTGTATGTGACATCTATTCCGGCTGCCCAGCTATTTTGACTTACCCAAGTATCTTGGGAGTTCACGTAGTCAAGCCACACCACGGAATTTCCGTTGTTGTCATCATCCCAGATCAAATTATAGGATGGCCCTGTACCACCGAACTGCGCGGTACCAATGGTTGTTAAATTTGCATTTGCCATACCAGCAATACAGGTAATTGATAAACCCGCTGCCAATAATGTGAGTAGAGATTTTTTCATATCTTGCTCCTTTCAATTTACATCGCGGAAAATGAATGTTTCCGCATAGATTTTAATTGCCATGTCGAGGTGGGGGGTATAGCTCTCACGGCTACCAGTTATTCTCATATTGCTATTGCGTTTACCTCCGCAGTAACTACACTTCTATCTTCGTTGGATATAATGGAACCTTCGCAACGAATGAAAATTTCACTAAGGGCATCAAGGGAAGTAAAAGGATGTATTGATCCATCGCTGACATCTTCCACTTGCCCTGCTAAAAGTTTGGGATCATCTTGCTCGCGTCGGTATATACGCACGATGTAACTTTCCATGAATTACGACCTCATTTGTATTATTGATATCTGTTGAGAGTTTTTCCTATTCTTCACCCTCAACGTAACAGAGGTATTGTTACACTAGCGTTACAGTTCAAGAAAAAATGAGAAAAAAGTAAAAAATAGAGAGAGGAGCAAATGGGAGAGGGGGAGAGTGAAGCATTTATGAGTTTGGTGATTAAAGAATGCTTTGCAGTGGGTGGAAATTAGTTGCTTTGAATACCCTGGAAAATAAGAGTTGTTTCCTGGCTGGGTTTAATGCCGATAGACGAGCTGAGTAGCTGGTGGCAACGATGGTATGTGGCAACTGCCTCACTGGGTTGCCCCAGTTCAAAAAAGCAAATCATCAGGCGTTGGTAGCATCTTTCCACCAAAGGATCAATGGAGAGTGTTTTTTGATAACAATTCACTGCATCTTGCCAGCGATTTTCATTTTCAAGATGACTACCTAATTTTTCACTATTGAGAATAAATTTTCTACGCAAGCGTTCCCGCAAAAAGAGAGTCCAGTGCTCATGCTCCTTATGTGGAAGGAATGCACCTTGATAAAAAGAAAATGCTTGATGCACAATCCCCTCGGGTTTGCCCTTTTGTACTTCGTATTTCCAGAATTTTTCAACATCACCCAGTAACCTTTCAAAGGCCCAGGTGTCAACCCAGCAATAGGTAGAGTTGAGAGTGAGCTGGCCATCGACATAGGTAATGGCTTCTTTAAATCCCAAAAGCTGCCTCAGTCGGTGCAGTGTTGTGCGTAAGGTTTGGAGTTGCATGTCGCCATCGGCATCCGGCCAGAGAACATCTGCCAGTTGCATGTCTGAAACATTCCGTCCACCGAGGGCAATGAGGGCTTGCAATAGAATGACTGGTTTCTGTTGCCCTCTGCTGCCATGATCAACGCGCTCTTCGTCCCGCAGAATAGCAAAACGACCCATGGTGTATATCCGGAGGGGCCAGAACCAATGGCCGAATCCCAAGGGGGGCGGAACGAGAGTGGATTGGTGTGAACGGATTAATTGGGTGACATACTTTTTTTCTACGCCTGCTTCAAGAGCTCTTACAAACAGATACGAACAAATTTCACGATCCCATAATGGCCAATGAAATATTCCATGTTCACGCCCTATTTTGAGGGCCTTTTGCATGGTAATGAGTGCAGGTTTCTCCTCTCCACGATCAAAGAGAATTTTCGCCATGTAAAGGGAGCAGGAAAGTTCAATGATTCTATTGCCCAATATACGGCTTCTTTCTTTTGCCGCTTTCAGAAGGGCATATGCCTCATCTGTTCTCCCGACCTTGGCTAAGGACAAACCTTTGGCAGCCTGGACGTCCATTTCCAACCCTGGAACGCCGGTATTGAATGCAGATTTCTCAGCTCTGTCAAGGAGATTCAATGCCTTTTGATGTTCGTAACAATGGGAATGTATCAAGGATTTGAGCATGTATTGGATGGCCATGCCATAGGGGCGGTCTTCAGCAACACAGGCGGACATTTTTCGAAGATACTTTTTGGCCCGTTGTACTTTTTCCTGGGCCAGGCAAGAGAAAATAATCTGAACAAAAAGATGCAGATAATTGACATGATGACGCTCAGTTTGGGCAATCACCATGTGTTGTTCAATGATTCTAATACATTCTGCAAAATCAGCTTTTTGCCACGCCAGAGAGGCTGAGAGTGATTCCCTCATGATCTTGTGGGACAGGGGTAATTGATCCCAGTTTGTGCCATTTGTCACTGCTGGCAGTAATTGTTCAGCCTTCTCAACAGAACCACTCCAGCAGTGGCTTTGCATTATTTGAAGATTCAACGCGAGTCTTTGAATCCTCGGTACTTCAGCGTTTAACGTATTGTTTTCTGCTCTGTTGAACCAGGAACTGAACTCACAATGGTCCGGTTGTCGGAAGAGCATAGCAGCAAGCATAGTGCCAGTCACACGAGCTTCGTATCCTCGAGAGAAAAAACCTCGGTTTTTTGCCTGGCATTGCCCTTCTTCTATCCAGTGGTCCAGTTCCTCAAAACACCTGCCCTCGGAAAAATAACTCTCGACGATGGCAGTCCAGCTCATCCAAAAACCTCTGTCCTCTCTCTGGTTTTTGAATGTATCACTTGCCTGGGCGAGTATTGCACGACCCTCTATATAATTTTCAGACAGGAGGTTGGCACCATGCCAAAAGGTAAGCCATGGATTGGCGTTGATAAGGGCAATCGGGCAATTATTTATCAGACCCCCTAGGCAGGTTGGGTAATTTGTTTTCATTAAAAAAGAAGAATGGTCGACGGTTTTTTGGGCCAGAGCTTGCCAGCTACCGGCCCGCGCAAGAATATTTATGCCATTTTCAGCATTTCCAGCTTGAAACAGAAGGTCAGCTGCTTTTTCCTGAAGTTCTCTGTATATCTCGAATTCGAGCTCTTTGGTTCCCTTTTCAAGGATAAATTCGCGAAAAAGGCTGTGAAAATGATAGATAGGCCTGGAGCCCTCTTGCTTTTTTAAAAAAACATTAGCGCGATATAGAGCATCAAGAATTTTATGACTTTGTGAATTGTTGGTTAGTGCTTCAGCCTGCCTTGATGTTATAGATGGAATCAGGGCGACCTGAAGTAGGAAAGTTTGTTCTTCAGAGCTGAGCAAACGATAAATTTCTTGGTCAAAATATTCAAAAATATGACCTAGGTCTTGATGTCCATGGACTTCATGGAGTGGTGTTTTTTGTTTGCCTGTGGGCTGAAGAAGATGAAGACCGGCAATCCAACCGTCAAGCTGTTCGTAAAGATGGTGGCGGTTGTCGATTGCAATTTCCGAGTTCCCTGGTTGTTCTGGAATATTGAAAAATTCCTCTTGGGTGAATTGTAAATCTCCCCAACCCACAAAACCAATGGACTGGTTGGCCTGCAAGCGAATAAAAGGTGGAGGCGGGTTCCGCCGACTGATAAAGATAATGCGCGCTTTTCGAGAAAGCCTGGGGAGCTCTCTTACAAAAATTTCAAACAAGGGTGCCGTGTCGGAGACATGATGTACATTGTCGAATATGAGAATAGAGCCAGCCAGAAGTTGCTGCTCCACATCAAGAAAAAATTGGTACCAATCATCCTCAGTACCTTTGGCCAGGGTTCCTTCATCCAGGCTAAACCAGAGGCAGCGAAAATCCCTTGTCTGCAAATAACTGCGGACCAGTGAGGTTTTTCCCGATCCTGGAGGGCCGGTCACCCAGGTTACCGGTTCAATTGAAATGGTATCCAGTAAGTTGAAAAGACGTTTCCTGGGGGATAACGAGGCGACGCTGGAAAAGGATATGTCGTTTGGCTGCACACCGAGTGGAAATTGTTTTCGTCGTTCTTTTAACGGGCGTGCCAAATCCGCATAGTGCAAAATTATTTCTCCATTTTATAAACAACACACGTTAGAAAATTTAAAAACCTGGAAACTTTATAATATTGCAAAAAGTATGCCGGAAGCGGATAAATATAAAACGTAGTATTTGCAATAAGATGTTAGGGGGGACCGCATTCCCGGAATTGAAAATTTGTCCGCTTTTCCGGAAATTTTCCGTTTTATTGGACAAATGAGAATTGTTCTCTGCTGAACAGTCTAGTTGAGAATGTATAATTATTTGTCTCATTTTAGAGAAGTGCTAGGATAAAGAAAGAGTGAGTTACTAATTCAGAGATATTGTTGTAACACCATTTTTCAGCATGGAGGAGAATGGTTATGGGAGCAAAAAAAGTACTTGGTCCAGTTCGGTTGCTGGTCACTGGAATAGCAGCCCTGTCATTTTCACTTTGGATGAGCTGCTCTTCCGGAGGAGGTGGTGGAGCTGGAGATGCGAACATTACTGTAAGTCCAAACGAGATATCATTGGAACCAGGTGTTGCAGAGTATGTGGTTGTCGATGTTGTTGATCTTCCTGCAGGCGAAGGCTTTACAGCATATACGATCAACTTGAGTGAATCTGCTTCTGGTATAGCTATTGAGACTGGAAGCTGCGATCCGGATTCAGGAAGCGGATATTGTGAAACATGGACCATTACATCCAGCGCCGATACGGTGCCTGGGTTATATGAAGTTCGAATTAGTGCAGTCAATCCCAGTATTTCCATTGCTACTTCAACTTTGACCATAGCTCACCAGCCCAGCGGTGGCCAGACCGATACTCATCCTGCAGTTTCCATTGCAGCTGGAGGAAACCATTCTTTAGCAGTGTTGTCGGATAAATCGGTGTGGAGTTGGGGGTATGCAAACCATGGGCAGCTTGGTAATGGACTCGCCTATAATGCGTTTTTGCCGGTTCAGTGTTCGAGTTTTAATAATGCGGCCTCTGTGGCAGCTGGAGGCTCGCATTCCATAGTTCTGCTTGAAGATGACAGTCTTTACACTTGGGGCGCCAATGAGTCTGGGGAACTTGGGAATGGGGGTAATATGGATAAGGCCGAACCGCAATTGATTTTGAGCCTTGCCAATGTGGAGTCTATTTCCGGTTCTTTGGGTGATTCCCAGGGAGCCCATACCATGGTTTTACTGGAAGATGGTACGGTGTGGGCCTGGGGAGAAAACGGTTATTTTCGATTGGGGGCTGATACCAACGTAGATAGTAATGTGCCGGTTCAGGTTGAGGACATCTCCAATGCCCAGGCGCTAGCAGCAGGTGGTGATTTCTCCTTGGTGCTTCTCTCAGATGGCACAGTGTGGGCCTGGGGAGCCAATGATTCCGGTCAACTGGGTAATGGCACCGAAGTAAATAGTTCTTCTCCTGTGCAGGTTGTTAACCTGAATAATGTAACTGCCATTGCTGCCGGTGCAACACATTGCCTGGCATTACTCTCCGATAAAACGGTGTGGGCCTGGGGAAATAACCTCGGCACACTGGGGGATGGAACATATCAGAAATCAAGTATCCCAGTTCAGGTACAAAATCTCCTGAATGCGACGGCCATCGCCGCAGGTGGTGCGCATTCCCTTGCACTACTTGAAGACAAATCCGTCTGGGCCTGGGGATCCAATGAGCTGAATCAGCTAGGTGTGGGCAATCCCGGTGGTACAACGGTAGCGGTTACAAGTGTACCCATGCAAGTTGCCAGCCTCACGGGTGTTAAAGCCATTGCGGCAGGATCAAATCACTCACTTGCCCTGTTGGAAAACTGTGATGGTGGAGGCACGGTAATGGCTTGGGGACATGATGCATATGGCCAACTTGGAAATGGTCCAGATGGAACTTCTTCGGTGCCGGTTATGGTGAAAGGTATTGGGGCGTCTGGGGATTGTGCAGATGACAGTGATGGTGACGGTATATCAGACAGTATTGATAATTGTCCGGCTGCCGCAAATTTTGACCAGGCTGATAGTGATGCAGATATGGTGGGTGATGCCTGTGACGTTTGTGATGGCTTTGACGATAATGCCGATCAAGATGGTGATGGTCTACCTGACGATTGTGACAATTGTCCGGAAGATTTAAATTTCAGTCAGGCTGATAGTGATAATGACACAGTGGGGGATGTGTGTGATAGTTGTCCAAATGATCGGGATAAATCGGAGCCGGAAACATGTGGGTGTGGCATTGAGGATACGGATTTAGACGGAAATAGCATAATTGACTGTACGGAATGTGCATATGTTGAGGGGATTTGGCTTATCCTGGTTACGAATATCAGTAGTTCGTGTGGAACCGGAACTGACTGGAATAGCACGATTCAATTGCAGCAAAGAGGATGTGTTTTGGAGAGCACTGGCATAAAGGGGAGCTCATTTGTCGTCTCAGGAAGTGCGTCCGGTGACACGATAGTTATTGGTCCAGGTAGTTATCCAGAAGATGGCGGGTATACAACATCCACATTTTTTCTGACGAAATCAACAGACACTACATTGAGCGGAACTGAGTCGTGGTCCTGGTTGGGTCCTGATACTCCCTGTAATGCTGGCTCTGCTAATGTGACTGCTTCGAAAATCGATTAACACATCAATCGCCGCCTTTTTTGTTTATTTTTTAGACAAGATTGAAGACGATTGGAATGGTTAATTCCGCTGGGACGGGTGGGCTTGGGAACGGGGCAGCTTTACGAACTGTTTCAATGGCCTTTTTATCCAGCAATGCAAATCCTGAACTTTCTTTGACTGTAATACCTTCAACTCTACCATCCGCATTAATTGTAAAGGAGAGTATTACTCGTCCTTGCCAGCCCATCATTCGAGCCTGACGAGGGTATATGACATTTTGCTGGATGCCGTCTTTGATATAGTTGAAATTCTTTTTGTGATAGATAGCTCCCAACGTTTCTCTGCTATCTGTTGCTTGAAAACTCGGGGCAGAAGATTGTACAGCTGCTGTTTCCTGCTCAGCTGGAGGAGTATTGTCCGTATCTGCTTGTATTACTTCAGCTTGAGGGAGGGGCTCATTGGCCTCTTGAGGGACCGGTTTATTCTGTATTATATCTTCAGCTTCAACAGGTTTTGGTATTTCTTCAGGAATGACGACCTGGGGAATATCCTGCTTGAGCTTGGCCTGCGGCTTAGGGGCAGGAGCGGGTGCTCTTTTTTTTATTTTGGCCGGTTCTCGATTTTGAATGGCTTTAGGTTGGACAGCCTGAGATGTCGCTGGAGATGGAGGCAGGAGGCTGAAATTAATGGCAATGGTACCCGGATTGCTCACAATTGAAGCACCGCCAGCAAGGAAAAGCAACCCAAAGAGACTGTGTATCATGATGGACACGGAATATCCAATGGCCTGGTTTTTCATTTTTTCACCTCAGTCTGCAGGCTCACTTTGTGAAAACCCAGCCCTTGAACAAGATCCATCACATCGACAAATATCTGCAGAGCGATGGTTTTATCCGCTCGGATGACCACCGGATTATCCCGCTTTACTTTCAAAAGCTGTTCTTCCATGCTTGTCAGGCTCGTCGGTTTCCCGTTATAAAAAAGTTCACCACTCTGATCTATTTCAATGGAAGCGGGTTGAACTTGCCCATGCACATCTCCTTGGGCCTTGGGCAGGGTTACGGGAATGGAACCCACAGCAATGAAAGTAGAAGTGGTGAGGACAATGGTGAGCAGAACCAGCATCACGTCAACCAGGGGAATGACGTTGATGGAGTCGAATCCAGTATCATCCATGATTGATCTCCCATTGCATGATGAGGACTTTGGCTCTACGAATCAGCAGATTGTAGATGGCCACCGTGGGGATGGCGACCATAAGTCCCGCGGCGGTGACCTTGAGGGCCAGAGCCAGGCCCACCATGATCTGGCCAGTGTCCATGAAACCGCTTCGCCCCATGGTATGAAAGGTGAGCATGATACCGAGTACGGTACCGAGCAGCCCGATATAGGGGGCGTTACTGCCAATGGTGGCAATGAACGAGAGTTTGTTCGTCAATACCAGCTCCAATGATTTTTTGTCGGCAAATTCGTCAAGTCTGATGTTTTTAAAGACAAGAAATCGTTCCACAGCAATAGCTATTGCGACAATGCTCATCAATGCAAGAAAGCCAATGATGCCATAATCAATTGTATATTTGAGCCAGTCCATCTCTTACACCTCGTATGCGGTCAAATGGCACCGCATCTCCTTTGTCATCGGCCTATCCGTATACCTTGTGTATAACGAAAAAGCCTCTTTCGCGAATCTACGGCACCCTTTAACCGCATACTGTATTCTGTTATTTACACCTTAAATAATATCATTCGCAGACCGGTGGTCACCATGACGGTCATGGATACAACTGTCACCAATCTGCCTATATTTTTGTTTCGACTAAAATGTTCTCCCATGACACCGAGTCCGCCGCTAAAGAGAAGAAGGGGGGAGAAGAGAAGCCCTAATGAAAAAAGAGCGCCGCATGTCATGCCCATTAGTATTGAAGATTGCTGGGCTGCGGTAAAAAACACTGCTCCAAGGGCCGGGCAAGGCACAAGGCTTGTACTCAGGCCGACTCCGAAAAGAGAGGCTCCTCCCATTGCGCTACTCGTCTTACACGAACAGCTTTTCCGTTTGCCCCAGAGAATTGAAAAGGCGGCTACTATGAGGAAAAAACCGGAAAGGGACCGCAGGATGGTAGAAAAATCTGGGGGTAGCACATGCCCAACAAAGGTTGCAAGACCTCCCAGCACAGAATAGCCAACCAGCTTGCCACTCCCAAAGGTGAGAAATGAGAGCATGCCATGTTGAGCCCCCTTTCCAGCACCCAACACGTACGGTCCAATGAGGGGGAGGCAGGAAAAGGCGCATACCGATGCTCCATTTATTATTCCCAGGATCAGAAGCGATGAAAAATCAGGCTGCATGGGGTTCCTTCTCCTGGCTCTGATATGCTTCCGAAGCAATGAGTGCTGCACCATAAGCTGTGGTTGTCTGTGGATTATCCGGCACGGTAATGGGCATCATGAGTTCAGTTTCCAGGGCCTGAACCATGCCGGAGTTCATGGCCGGGCCGCCATCGAAGAACACCGTATCTTTAACACCAATGCGCTTGGCTAACCGGGCCACTCGGCGGGCAATGGAGCAATGGATGCCGGCGATGATTTCTCCCCTGTCTCCTCCTTTTGCCAGCAAGCTGATGATTTCCGATTCAGCAAAGACGGTACAGGTCGAATTAATCACTGCTGGTATGCCGTTATATTTTTCATGGCAGGCCCCAAGTTCATCAATTTCCATTTCCAGGTTGCGGGCTGTCATTTCCAGAAAACGTCCCGTACCGGCGGCGCATTTATCATTCATGGTGAAATTACTGATATGTCCTTCCTCGTCAAGGGCAATAACCTTGAGGTCCTGACCACCGATGTTGATGATGGTTCGCACCGCGGCCGGTTTACCAAGGGCATGGGCCCCCACGGCATTGGCGGTTATTTCGCTGATGGTCTCATGAGCGTCTTTGTAAAGTTTGCGTCCATAGCCGGTGGCCACCACATAGGCGATTTCACCAGTGACAATACCTTTGGTCTGGCACAGATGGTCGAAGGCACTCGTTGCATTCTTATGGAAAAAGCTGCCAGTGGGGACAGTATGAGTGCCAATGAGATGGTTGTCCTCATTGGTAATGGCAATTTTAATTGAGGTTGAGCCCACATCGATTCCTGCAAAATAACTCATATCTTCTGCCGCCTTTTTCGTGATTGGATGGATTCAATAAAAGCCTCTACCCTGGTGGTCAGCTGCCCCATATCTTCTTTGCCGAAATCAGTCTCCACATAGAGCATGGGGATGCTTTTTTCCGATAGAATGCCACTGATCGCCATGTGTTCCATTTCATATGGATGACAGCCGGAATATGCTTGGTAAATAACCCCGTCAGCAGAGAAAGCATCGATCATTTCCAGAATTTTCCGGATTCTGTTTTCATTGGGCGAGAGACAGGGACAGGTGCATGGTTTCAAATAACGGTCGGCAATGGCCGGCAGCATGTCATATAAGGCATCTTCGCCGTATGCCACAGCATCGTGGAGAAGCCTGTTGGAAGAACATGCTTCATCGGCAACGATGACCCCTCCTGCTTCTTCAACCAGCAAGGGGAGTTTAAAATTAGGGAAGATCGGTGGCGAACCGGTAAAGAGAAAGCGGGGGCGTTTTTATTTCCGATCCTCATGCCTTGAGACTTTCGAACATTAAGCTCAGCGTTCAGGGCTTCCACCGCAGCGGTCCACATGTCGATGTCATCGAGGAAATATCCATTTGCCACCAGAAATGCATCAATACCCGAAAGCACTGGGGAAGCTGATTGCCGAATTGTATACAGTTCTCGGAAGGCCCTGCCGGCTCTGCCGATTTTATGCACTGCTTCTTTTAATCTTTTTGCAGTAATTTTTTGACCGGTGATATCCTGCAGATTCAGAGCGAATTCTTGCACTGAATCCTGCCAGTAGTTTCTGGAAAGCTCTGTGGTGTTGGTGGAGGGCATTTCCAGAAATTGGACCTTGTATCCCATGGAGGCGATTAACTCACCGCTCTTTTTTTTCTGGTCACAGGTGGTGGGTATGACCACTGCTTCCATATGATTGTGAAGACTCTCTTGTTCCATTTGCAGCATTCCTGTGGTGGCTCGAACCACCGGGCAGGATTTAGCGGGCATGAATTCAGCGCCCCCCACATCATACGATGAGGAGCCATTGCATAAACGATACGGCGTGGCGCCGGCAGCATGGATGAGTTCATTGGGAACCTGTACACACATGGTTCCGATAAGGGGTTTTGAGGAGGTTGGTTCATTCTTGCCGCTGTATATACGACCAAAGAAATCATCAAAATAACCCATTGCTTCGGGACGATCCGGAGCGGCTTCGGTCATTTTCCGGAAAGCCTCCTTGACCTCCATGCCGAGGTGCAGATGGGTCGCATCTTTTTTCCTTTTTAAAGCGTCTGCACTCATTTCTTCCCCTTGTAAATGTTCAGCAGCACTCCACCTGCACGCGATCAGGCTGGCTCACATAGAAAATTATAGCTCTCCACCCTGCTTGCGCACATCTGGTGCACTGCTGAATATTTACAGGCTGGAGTAGTTTGTTCACTGTTTGTGTCTTACGCTAAATGATCATTTTCCCTTCAACATTCTTTTGAAAAATCCCTGCTCAGTGGATTCATAAATCGGCAGTCCCAAAAAAGTGACATTGAGGCATTTCTCCTCCGGGCAGGCGGCAACACATTTGAAGCACATCATGCAATCGTCCTTCACAATATTGGTGCTGGTAATGTCGTCGGCAATATCCCTGATTCCCACATCGCAGACCCGGTAGCAATTGCCGCATTTGGTGCATTTCGCCCCTTTTTTAGACAATCGAAGCAGACCTGCTTTTGAGAAGATGTAATGAAAGGCGCTCATGGGACAGAAGAGGCAGAAAAATCGCTTTTTGACCAGTGAGCCAACCAGAAACAGGCCGGTGACCATCATGCCCAATGCCGTGAAAACTATCTTGGTTTTGGAGCTGAAATCAATGGCCAATTGGGAAAAATCACCATTAAAAATGGGCAGCAACGTTCTACCGGGGCATATCATGCAGAATGGCACGGAAAAATCGTGGTTGAGTTTTGGCAGACCGAAAACAGAATTACTCATTCCAAGGGGGATGAGTATCAAAAGGGCCAACAGAAAATATTTGATTGATTTCAGTTGGTTAAAGGTGTGCTCGGCGTATATCGAATAGCGAAGATGTATTTTTTTTCGTAATGCGGTGAGCCAGTCCTGCAAGGTTCCCAGAGGGCAAGCGTATCCGCACCATGCTTTGTTGAAGAGAATGAAAAAGAGGAAAAAGGTAATAAGCCCTGTGAGCAATCCCATGCCCCTGCCGGTGAAAATCTGGCCTAAAGGAATATGGGTTTGATGCTGAAAACCCATGAGATAGCATGAGCCTCCGCGCATTTCTTCAAACACACAGGCAAAAGTGGGCAACTGGTCACCGACATTGATGGCCAGGTACCCGCCATAGATAAGCAGGATAAAAGCAGCCAGCTGAAACCAAAACCGGAAACGGTTAATGTCGCCGGTGTTTATGAACTCACGTAACCTGTTCATATATTCCTTGATCCCCTGCCAGGACGCCTGTGTTTGTTGCGATAGGCATACACACCTACGCCGCTTACCACCATTGTCAAAGTTCCAATGAGCAAACCATATCCATAGGATGCATATTGATTGACAGGTGGTTGGTAATGCCAGGGCAGCGAGGTTATGTATTTAACGCTGTTGTATGGCTGCTCTTTATATGTCCCCGATTGTGGCGAGGTGTATGTGGCGGTCAGCATCAATGGCGAACGGTGGGTTCGTTTGAACGATGGCCAGGATGATGGGATATAGTCATTGATGAGCTGTACAGTACTGTTGCCATCTTGGTTAGTTGAAAATTTTCTGACCCAATTATTGCCGGTACGGACGATGAACTCTGCATTGGGCACGGGTTTGCCCTCTGATGCGATATGAACGTCCAGGTTGTCTCCCGAGCGGAGGCTGGAATGAAAATTGGTATCCCACAATCTACAGGGGATAATTTCCACAGGGATATCCGGTGACCCCTGTGGCATTGTACGTTGGTTGTCAAATTTATGATCATGTCCCCAGCCGCAGCTATGATGCATGGTAATCCATTTGGCGACACGGACTACCAGGGTGTCATTCTCAAGCCATTTTTCAATAACATAGAGGTTGTTGGCACCGTGGGTCGGACCGTCGCCCATGGAAGCCTTAAAACTTACACGGTCTCCTTTTAGAATGGCGGGGTCAACAGAACCATCCGGTCGTCTTACCACCGCAGTGATGTCGCCATGACAATGCCGGCCATGCAGGAGATAGGAGCGCATGGGGCTCGGCCGGTGCTCAGATTCGAGCATTATGGGGCCTGCCTGCTCGCTTCCAGGACGTCGTTGTGAAGAATCACCATGCCCTGCATGGTCATGCTCACCCGATGGCCGGCCTGGTTTGCTGTAAGAGGGCGCCGGCGAGAGCCACAAAAAGTCACTGTTGGATTGCGCCTGGCATGGGCTGTTAGAATACGCAAGCAGGAAAGCGCAGGCCCAAAAGAGTCCATGGCAGCCTGTTATTATTGTATGCAACAGGTTGGACATTATTTGCTCCACTTATACGACACACCGGCAAATACCGAGAATGGGGTGCCGGAGTAAAAGGCCGGCTCATCGTCGTCGGTGGAGACATATGTCGCGTATTCACGATCGGTGAGATTTTTGAAATGAGCCCAGAATGACCACTGTTTCCAATCATAGGTAGTGCGGAGATTAAACAAAGTGGGCCGGGAGTACTGAAAGAGGTTGGCCTCATCATGATACTGGGAGCTGACCGCATCCATCTCCAGCTCTACAGTCAGGCCTTCCAGGGGATTAATACCTATTCTAGTGTTGAAACGATGCTTGGGCGACCGGGGGGCCCAGTTGCCGCTATAGTCATTGGTGCCGTCACTGTATGATTCAAATTTATTCTCAGCATAGGTGTAAGCAAAAGAGATGGTCACAAGATCAATGGGATCTATTGAGCCTGTTGTTTCAAGGCCACGATGGGAGGTCTCACCGACATTCAGGTATTCCGCATTGCCCCAGGATCCCTGCTGTAAAATTTTGTCAGTGATATCCATGGAATAGAGAGACATCTCCATATTTACCTTTTTCTTCCAGAAGATACTGCGCAGACCAATCTCATAATTTTCAGCTTTTTCCGCATCCAGATCAGGATTGGCCGCTGAGGAGGTAAGAAGTTGGCCGGCGGAAGGTGCAACAAACCCCTCGGAATAGCTTGCATAGGTGTTCAGAAGAGGCGTTATGTCATAGGTGGCGCCTATTTTGGGAGTAAAGCGGGAAAAATCTTTTTTACCGCCAAACCCGCTGTCTAATTGGTCATCGGCGTCATAGGAGGTGGAATCGTATCGTCCACCAATATTGAGGCGGAGGCTTTCCATGGGAACCATGGCAAACTGCAGATAGGGTGCCCACATTTCAGTGGTCACATCAAGGGATTTTGAAAGGTCCCCTACGGTATAGTCGGTGTACTCAAAGAGGTCACCATTATCATTAGTGGTATAGGAAACCGCAAGATCATAGGTGTCTGTTTCGGTGTTACCTCGCTCGGTGTCCACCCCGAAAATCAGCTGTGCCTTTTTCCAGGAGAAATCCCGGTTATAAATGAGTTGCAGGTCAAAATCCTGGCTGTCGATTTCCGAGGAAACCCCTGTGGCGCCTCGGCGACCAATACCAAGCCTATATGTAGGAATGAGCTCTTGGTCAGAGTCACGCATCAATAAGGTAGCCTTGAGTTCTGCGCTGTCCATAAAATGGGTGTAAACAAGGGCAGGGGCTATTCGGGTCAGTTTGGAATAGGCAAAGGTGTGGTAACTGTGCTGCCAGTCGTTTTTGAAAAAATCTTCCGAGATAGTGTCTCCGGCATTTCGTGAGTATTTTGTATAGTCAAATTTGAAACTGAATATTCCTGCGTTGTATGGCATGTATTGCAATTTTACATTGCCGGCTGTTTTTTCCTGTTCGGAATGTTCCCGCCAGCCCTCGGAGTCAATACGGTTCAGATCGATATTGAAACTTCCTTTGTCTCCGGAAGCACTCCCGGAAAGAGAGCTGGTCGGGAAAATTCGGACAGGTCGTTAAGTGAAAATGTTGTTCCAAT
>CAYUCH010000095.1:0-12325 GCA_964443295.1 uncultured Desulfobulbia bacterium
TCAGTGGCCGGAATCAAATGGAATGGGTGGTCGGGATCGTCTGGAATTCGCACCTGTCCCTGGGGTCTAGAAAGATCTATTACACGAGGAGAAATGGGCCAGCCTTTTTTCTTGTTATACACCGCTGATACCACTGGCTTTAAGAGATTGCCGGTTGAAGCGGTCACCACTCCCACCAAACCGCTTTCAAGCTCTACCACTGTACCGATGGGGTATATACCCATGAGTTTGATGAATTGATGGGCCAATTTTTTATCAAAATGATATTTACCCCAGTCGTAGATTTTCCGAAGCCCTTCCACAGGGTCCATGGCGTCATGGTAACAGCGGTTTGAGGTGATGGCGTCGTAAACATCCACAATTGCCGCCATCCTTCCACCCAGGCAGATATCGTCTCCCTTGAGCCCCTCACAGTACCCTGTGCCATCATGCCGCTCATGATGATGCATGGCAACGCAGATAGCATCTTCAGGTATGCGTTTCATTTTGACCAGGATATCGTGACAATGGATGACATGCTTTTTTATTTCCTCAAACTCAATCTCTGTCAATTCGCCTGGTTTATTGAGAATCTGCACGGGGACTCTCATTTTGCCGATATCGTGCAAAATAGCCCCCATACCGATATCAATCATACGCGTATGTCCCAGGTTGAGATACTTGCAGAAGGACATCATCATGGCCCCAACGCCAACCGAATGATGAAATGTATAATTATCCTTGCTACGTATCCGCATAAGAAGAACAAGTGCATCCTTGTTGCGTGATATCGAGTCATCGATTTTTTCAACTATCTGGAGGGCCTCTTCAGGCTTAACATCTTTGCCCTCCCTGGCATCATCCATTATATTTTCAACTACCCTGGTGGTCTCTTTTTTTACCTCCTGGGCGTGGATTATTTCTTCTTCCACTGGAACCTGGCATACTTCATCGGGAATATCCTTGACCATATCTTTGATCTTATGTTCGACTTTGCGACGGTATTCAACGATGGTAGGCGCATCAACAATATCCAGGCCTTTCTCCGTGTCGATGTAAACCTCACGGATTCCCCAGTCAATTATTGTACGAATGGTCTTTTCGTTGGATACAAGCTTGTGATTAAAAAGAAAGGGGTGGGCCATCCAGCCGCAATCGAAGCTCTGAATGAAAACACCGGGTTTGAGTTGCTCAACTTTGACTTTTTTCAGCATGATTCCGTACTCAATTGTTTCATACTGGCTGGTGCATAGATAGATATATGATTCGTTTATTTACAGACTATGATGCTTTAACTTTTCCCAGAGATTTTTTCGGCTGATGCCAAGAATTTTAGCGGCTTCAGTGCGGTTTCCATCAGTATGCCGCAATGCCTTCATTAGACAAGCCCGCTCAGCCTGGGCCACGGCTTCAGACAGTTTTTGTACTTTCTCATCGCCTGGATCTGACTTGCCCCCCAAATCAATGGGCAGATCCCATGGGTGAATCAAAGGGCCATGACAAAGCACGGAGACCCGCTCCATAATATTCTTCAACTCTCTGATATTACCGGGGAAATCATACTCTCCCAGGGCATCTAAAGCTTCAGGTGAAAGCTCCAACGGCGCCCCACGCTCCCGCATAAACTCTTCCAGGAAAAAATGGCAGAGCTCTGGAATGTCTTCCCGACGCTCTCTCAATGGCGGCACATTTACCGGGATTACCTGCAAACGATAAAAAAGATCTTCACGGAAATTTCCCAAACGTACTTCTTCCACCAAATTTTTAGCAGTGGCACAAAGGATGCGGACATCAACTTTTACGGTGCGGGTGCCGCCCACCCTTTCGATCTCTCTTTCTTGCAGTACTCGCAATAGTTTTGCTTGAAGGTGTAACGGCATTTCACCAATTTCATCCAGGAGAAGTGTGCCGCCATTCGCCATTTCAAAACGACCGATTTTACGGGCCTCGGCGCCTGTAAAAGCCCCTTTTTCATGGCCAAAGAGTTCCGACTCCATGAGTCCCTCGGGAATTGCTGCACAGTTCACCCGAATATAGGGCTGTTCGGATCGTTTACTTCCCTGAAAGATCGCCCGGGCGACAAGCTCTTTACCTGTTCCCGATTCACCGGTGATAAGAACAGTGGAGTCGGTGATGGCAACTTGCCCTATGAGGTTGAGAAGACTGCGGGTTACGCGGCTGCTCCCGACAATGGCCGAGCGAGACTCGGGACAGCTTTCTTCCAGACTGACACACCGGGCCCGAATAGCTTGTGCTTCCAGTATTCTCTTCATTCGGATGACCAGATCATCCATGTCAAATGGCTTTAAAATATAGTCGGCAGCGCCCTTTTTCAGACAGGTGACGGCATCTTCAACATTACCAAAGGCAGTCATTAAGATGACATCTGTGATAGGAGATAACCGTTGCAATTTGGCAAGCAATTCCGTGCCATCCATACCCGGCATGCGTATATCAGAGAGTACCAGATGATAAAAATTCTCCTCAGCCAACTTGCCGGCTTCATCACCATCCCGGGCCTCATCAACTTGCCAACCGTCGGCCACGAGACGATCATGCAAAGTAACTCGCATTATTTCATCATCTTCTGCCAGGAGAATACGTGCATTCAGCATCAAAAGGGTCCTCGCTTAATTTTCCAACTGAGTTTCTTCATTTTTAACAAGTGTATCGGTGGGCAATTCAACTTTAAAACAACTCCCCTCACCCATTTCACTTTCCACGGTAATATTGCCACCCATTCTCTGCACCAAATTATAAGTAACAGACAGGCCAAGCCCGGACCCTTCTCCAACTTCTTTGGTGGTAAAAAACGGATCAAAAATATTGGGCAAAACAGCAGGATCAATACCAGTGCCGGAATCTTGCACTTCTATTAAAATACGATCCCCCATATCACGACTACGAACCATGAGATTGCCGCCATCAGGCATCGCCTGGATGGCGTTGAGGCCAAGGTTGACCACCACCTGTTTCACGGCGTCAGCATCAACAGCAACAAGTCGGGTGACTGATAAATCCATTTGTAAATCAACTTTTTTCAGTCCTATTTCCAGGAGCTGGCAACATTCTTCTACTAATTCATCCACTTGCACTTGTTGTCGCTTTAGCGGCTCACTCCTGCCATAATTGAGAAGCTGGCGAACAATTTTCCCTACCCGATTCAACCCCTTGGCAAGTAAATCTCTGTAGCGATTGTGCAGGTCCCGGTCTTCAGGGTTCTCTTCCATGGCTTTTAGGCAGTTGAGCATACCGCTGAGCGGATTGTTAATTTCATGGGCCACACCTGCGGCAAGCCGCCCTACGGCAGCCATTTTCTCATTGTGAACGACCTGTTCCCGGGTACGATCCAATTCCTGTTGTGAGGCTATATGGCGCTGGCATAAATCCCGAAATTTTTCAGCCAGCGACCCAACCTCATCAGCCCCTGATGGAAGTGATCCCAGTTGCCCGTTTACACCTGGAAATTGCTCCATGGCATGTGCCAAAATACCCAGTCGCCGAACCACCACAACATCAATGAGGTACAACAACACCGCCCCCACTAAAAAAATGGTGGCCATAGCTATTCCCAGAAGCATACGATTGTTAGTATGGATACTGGAATACGCCCGCTCCACAGGGATGGAAACACTGAGTCCACCGCGAATATCACCTATATTATAGCCCTGTTGAGCATGACACTCCAAACATGATTCTTCCACAATCAATGGTGCAATATATCGCAACACATGACCCTTTGGGCCTGACTCAATACTACTCATTTCAAAGACTTCTTCCTCGGCAAACCGTTTGAGGCTCCGGCGTTCAAATTCATCCGGTGTATTTTTTTTATTAATAGGTTTCAGACTGGTAACTCGATACTGAAAAAAACCTGCCTTGTCAGCATATTCCGAGAGCTCCCTGGTTACCATGGCAGGATTGCGCTTGACCAATGTGTCTCCATTGTCAGTCATGAGGGTTGGGTCTGGAAGGAAGGCATTGGGTTCAACTCCGGGCGCCTGGAAAAAAAACAGCCCATTATGATCGGCAACCCATTGCCGGGTAAGCAAAATTTGGCGAAAGAGCATACGGGCCTGATTATGGGCCTGATTCAAAACCAGTTCTTTCTGGAAGGTGGACGTTCGGTAAAAGGTGATGCCATAGGAGACCACTACAACAACGCCAACCAGGAATATAAATTTAGATCTTAAACGCATACTTGTCAGCGTAACGAATCATGGTTTGATTAACAGGGAATGGAGATATACAAAACCAAGGAGCTTTTCATCTCAGAAAACCCCTTGGTTTAATAGACATGTATATGCTTACATAAATTTAATCTTCATGGACTCTTTGCCAGGTTTTCTATCGATTTTCACCTTCATGGACAAGTCTCCGGAACGCAACCCCATGGCTAACTCAGATTTTCCGTGATCGCCCTCTATATGCAAAACAGATCGCATAATATTGATAACAGCCTCAAATAACGCTGGATTTGGAGATGTCAAAGCTGTTTTCTGCTCGATTTTCAAACTGACTTTGATCTTATCATCCTTCCTTTTAAAAGAAAGCTTCTGAGCTCTTTCCGTCACAGCATACATGATAGCTAATCCCAGATACTTCAGGGCATTTTCCTCAACATCCCCATCACTCATGCCGGCCACAACGTGAAGCTGCTTTTTATAGTCGGTTTCCAGATAACAATCGCACATTTCCTGCAGCCTTAAATGTAAATTTCTCTCAGAAATTTCCACATGTTCCTCCTCGAATGAGTGTTAAAACGGACAAAGTATCTATTCAATATTTTTCAGACTATTGGACTCTTATAAGGAATACAATGACTCTCACGATTGTGTCAATGATTTCGACCATAAGATAGCATTGAGAGCCACCTGGCATGCCCTCTTTCCCTTGACTCATAGTGTGAGTAAAGCTAGAGTCATCTCTGGAGGAAATTATGACATGGCACTTTTGAATTTTATGCGCCCCAAATGGAAGCATGGTAAAGAAGAAATACGTTTGCAGGCTGTGCGGGAACTGCCTGAAAATGATGTCGACACTCTTACCAGTATTGTTCGTGAAGATGAGAGCCAGGCCGTTAAATCAGCTGCTCTTGAGAAAATAAATAACTTTGACCAACTGGAAGAACTCCTCCACTTTGACATAGAAGCCGACACCCGACAAAAGATCCATCACAAAATCAATACCCTTTTGAAGCAACAACTCCTTGAAGCAGCCGATGATGCCGTTGCCGAGGAAACTCTTCTACGAATAGATGACCAGGACATCCTCTTTGAAATCGCCACAAGCTCTGAAGATACCAACCTCCGAATTAAAACAGTGCACCGAATAGATGACCAGGAACTGCTCTGCCGGATAATGGAACAAAATTGTGGCAAAGCTCCAGCTTTGGTTGCCTTAAATAAAATAAATGAACAGTCACTCTTAGAACGTTTGAGTGAAAATGCGTCAAATCGTTCAATCAGACGACTGGCTTCAGAAAAGCTTGAAACCGTCACCACAGCCCTTAATCCAGCTCAGGGCGAGAAAGATGTTCAGGAACAAGAATTAAAACAATTTGTCAAAGAAGCCGAGGACCTGACCTCAACGATTGATTTCGACCTGGCTGCGGGCCACCTTGAAGAATTGGAGCAGTCATGGTCTCGCATCGACCCGGAAACGGAGCACCCTCTGCGGGAGGCTTTTGAAGCAGCAAAAAATCGATTTAAAGACCATCAGCAGAACTTCCTTATCGAAGCAGAGGAAGAAGAAATCCAGGGGGAAGATTACGCCAAAAAAATTGCCACCTGTGAAACAGTCTGCACAACCATTGAAGCCTTGGTCGATTCATTTTCCGACAATGCCATAGAAGAATTTAAGAATGCTGAGGCCCTATGGAATTGTGACCCGGCTGAGAAAAGCGACCCCATCGTCTTCGAGCTGGCAGATCGCTTTGAAAAAGCATGTAAAAATTTCAATGAAACAGCCAAGGCCGCTGACCAAGAAAAACAACTGATCAGCGATATTTCCGCTGGATGCGGCGAGGTGGAAAACCTTTTGGTCAGCAAGAATATCAAAAGTGCTAAAAAACGGCTTCTTGGCTTGAATGAACGTTTTCAATCTCTGGGTTGCACGTATTGTGACTGCAGCGACACACGTAAACGATTGGATGACTTGGATATAAAAATCCAGCAAGAAGAGCAAAAGCAGTTGGAGAAAAACCAACAGGCTCTTGAAGAGAATATCTCAAAACGGCAAGCAATTATTGAAAAGATAGAGGTTCTCATCCAGGCAGAAAACAAATCTGAAGCTGACAAGCAAGTCAAAGAATTGCGTGGAGAATGGGATTCCCTGGCCACATTACCTTCTGAAGAGGGGAAAGAAGAAAAAGAACGCTACCAAAAGGCTCTGACAGAATTCTCCGAAATTCAGGACAAATTCTATCATGAAATGGACTGGCAACGCTGGGCTAACAAAAACAAAAAGGAAGAACTCTGTAATCAGGCCGAAGAGCTGGATAATGAGGAAGACCTGGAGCTCCTGGCTACGACCATAAAGGAAATACAAGCACTCTGGAAAGAAGTTGGACCGGTACCTAAGAAAGAGGCGGATGTCCTTTGGGAACGATTTAAAACTGCCTGTGATCGAAACTACGATCGACTTATCCCCTATTTTGAAGAAAAGAAAAAAAATCGCGCTGAGAACCTACAGCGCAAGGAGGAAATCTGCAAGGAATCCGAAGAACTGGCAAATTCTGAACAATGGCGGGAAACCTCAGACTTGCTGAAAGCAAAACAGGCGGAATGGAAAGAGATCGGATTTACATCTAAAAACGAAGATGATGCATTGTACAAAAGGTTTCGAACGGCCTGCGACACCTTTTTTAACCGACGTTCAGAGCATTACAAAGCACAGGACCAGCAAAGGTCTGTCCATTTTGAGAAAAAAATTAAGCTTTGCGAAGCAGCCGAAAACCTCGCTGCCGAGCCCATATGGCAAAACGGTAAAAAAATAAGGGACTTGCAAGCTCAATGGAAGGGAATAGGCCCCGCACCCCGAGATAAGGAACAGGAGGTCTGGAAACGTTTTCGCGCCGCCTGTGATACCTTTTATAGCTGGCTTGACGGAGAGCGACAGGAAAACTTGGAAAAGAAGGAAGAGTTGTGCAAGCAAATGGAGGCCTTGACCGGCGGCATTACTGACGATACCAACCAAAAAGAAATGGCTGCCCAACTCAGCGAATTGCAAAAAACCTGGAAAGAAATCGGCCCGGTACCCAACGAAGTAAAAGACGAAATTTGGCAGCGATTTAATACTCCTTGTGAAGCATTTTTTAACCAGAGGCGAGAACAATTTCAAAAGCTTGATGAAGAGCGACAAAAAAATCAAACAGCCAAAGAAGCCATCATCCAGCAAGCCGAACAGATACTTTCAGATAAGGACGGCAAAGAAGCCGTAAAAGAACTACAGGAACTACAGAAAAAATGGAAGGCGATTGGACCGGCCCCACGTAAATTCGAGCAAGAACTTTTTACAAACTTCCAGTCCATATGTAATGGCTTTTTTCAAGGACGTCGTGAGCAACATGAAGAATTTATGGCCAGCCGTCTGGAAAATCTTAAGAAGAAGGAGGTAATCTGTGTACAGCTGGAGAACATCATTGGTACCGCGCCTCCGGAACAAGAACCTGCAGAAGATGATCAAACCTTGAGCTTGGCCGAGCGATTTAAAATTGCCCGCGAGGCTAATTTTATGCTGGCAGGAAACAAAAATGACAAACGCCGCCAGAAAGATGAGGTGATCAGGCTCCAACAGGAATGGAAAAAAATAGGCCCAGTCCCCAGAGAAAAAGATAAGCAGATTTGGTCACGTTACAATAAGTCTCTCGACACTTTTTTTAATACCAAAAAAGAGGGAAATACAGGAAACAAGAAAACAAATACCCCAGATATCAACAAACTCTGAGAGTTCCCAGAAAAGCATTTTTGAAAGAGGCTATTAATGGCTAAAGCCCCCCATCCGCGCAGAGAATTGCTCTGGGGAATAATCTTTAAAACGGATACTCCTTCGGGAAAGGCCTTTGATGAATGTCTGCTCATCTGCATTTTTCTCAGTGTCCTTGCTGTCCTTTTAGAAAGCGTTACTCCAATACGTGAAACCTATGGTCTTCTACTCCGAGATATCGAATGGACCTTCACCATTCTCTTTACTATAGAATATGTGCTGCGGCTTTTTGCTGTTCGCAGCCCCATCCGATATGCGACTAGTTTTTACGGAGTGGTGGATCTTCTGGCCATCCTGCCCACCTATCTTTCCCTCTTTTTTATCGGCACCCAATCACTCATTGTAATCCGAGCTTTACGATTATTACGAATTTTCCGGGTTCTTAAACTTGTTCATTTCCTGGAAGAAGCTCACCTTCTTTTCGGGGCGCTGAAAGCCAGTTGCAGAAAAATTATTGTTTTCCTCGGTACTGTTCTTACGCTTCTGATAATCATCGGCTCCCTCATGTATCTCATCGAAGGCGAAGAACACGGATTTACTTCTATTCCGCTATCCATTTACTGGGCAATTGTTACTATGACCACCGTTGGCTATGGCGACATTGCCCCCCAAACTGTTTTAGGGAAAATGCTTGCCTCTCTGGTAATGATCACCGGTTTTTCCATTATTGCCGTGCCAACCGGCCTGGTCACCGCTGAATTTTCAACTATATTGAATAAAGGCGGCACCATCTCTAACCAGGCTTGCCCAAAATGCGCTGCTGAAGGTCATGAACCTGATGCCAAGCATTGCAAATTTTGCGGGACAGGGTTGAAATAAATGGAGCAGTTTGTGATACAATGATTTTAGGTAGAAATTAAAATATGAATCACCGTTAAAATAGCCGGCAATGTTTCACGGGAAACACCTGACTTATCAACAGGAAATCAACATGGTTTCAACAGCTGTTGCCGGACTAAATCCATGGGATAAAAAGCCATGACAACTGACCGCCAAGCGCTTTTTGCAAAAATTGCCGACATAATATCTGAGGCTGAAAATATAGTATCCCTGACTGGTGCAGGAATTTCCGTTGAGTCCGGCATTCCTCCGTTTCGTGGTAAAGGCGGTGTTTGGGAACGATTTGATCCCATAGAATTTGCACACATCGATCGTTTCATGGAAAATCCGGAAAAGGTCTGGAATCTCTTTTTAAGAGAATTTCGTGAAACATTATGTAAAGCACGGCCCAACGATGCCCATCGTGCCCTCGCACAACTAGAAGAAATGGGCCTCCTCAAAGCCATCATTACCCAAAACATCGATTGTCTGCACCAAGAAGCCGGGAGCAGAAAAGTTATTGAATTTCATGGAAATTTTGCCACTCTTTCCTGTACTCAATGCGGTGCCACGTATAGCATGTTGGATATCAACATTGATCCTTGCCCGCCCAGATGTGAGTGCGGTGGAATTCTCAGGCCCGATTGTGTCTTTTATGGTGAATCCATTCCCCCGGAAGCTCTTGAAAAGGCCTTTAAGTTGGCAGAGACATGTGATGTAATGTTGGTGATTGGAACTTCTGCAGAGGTTCAGCCTGCTGCCTTTTTGCCTCGATCAGCTAAAGAAGCTGGTGCAACGGTTATTGAAATTAATCTGGAGCCCACCCCTCTATCAACGTACTGTGACCTCAGCGTTTCCGGTCAAGCTGCATCCGTACTCAATAGGCTGTTGAGTCTCATGTCAGGTTAATAGCTGCCAAAACAATTTCAATCCAGCAGATCTATTGTCTCATTTCTAAATGATATTTTCATTCTAGAAGTGCATATTTCTCAAGACCATTATATATCCTGCTTCGAAGCAAAATCCTTGAAATACAAATTCAGATCGGCCACAATAGCCATCTGACTAACATCGACCATTTCTTTCCACACAAGTACCCCCTCATACAAGGAGTTATACCATGAAAATATTCATTGACAGCGCAGATCTTGACGAGATCAAACAGGCCTATGCCTGGGGCGTGGCCGATGGCGTCACTACCAATCCTTCTCTTCTGAAAATGGCTGTGGAACGACGGAAATCCAAGAGCAAAAAGCTGGACCTGAAAACATATATCAACCAGATTCTAGAAGTGGCAGAAGGTACACCCGTAAGCCTTGAGGTAACCAAGACAACTGCCAAGACCATGATTGCCCAGGGAAAAAAACTGTATAAAATGTTCAATCCTGTGGCCAATAATGTCTGTATCAAAATTCCGGTGAATCCGGCTTTCAAAGAAAAAGACAAGACCCAGTTCGACGGTATTGCCGCCATCCGCGAGCTCAACAAAAAAGGCATCCCCACTAACTGCACTTTGGTTTTTACTCCTGAGCAGGCCCTCCTTGCAGCCAAAGCGGGAGCCACCTTTGTAAGCCCTTTTGCCGGCCGCATTGATGATGACCTGCGTACCCAGGCCAGCATGAAATTCGACAAAACTGATTATTACCCGGAAGACGGCCTTGAGGTAGATGGTCAACTCCACGAAGACCAAGGAGTTTTCTCTGGTATCGACCTTGTTGCCCAATGTGTTGACATACTGCAATATTATGAGCTGGATACCGAAGTGCTTGCCGCCTCCCTTCGCAACCCGAGGCAGGTTAGGGAAGCAGCCTTGGTAGGCGCCGATGTTTCCACCCTGCCCATCGGCGTTATCCAGGACATGCTGAAGCACAAGCAGACTTATGAAGGCATGGCAAAATTCACAGCTGACATCGTACCGGAGTATGAAAAGTTGAAGTAAGCTTTTTGTCTTTTAGAAATACAGAAACAACAAAGCGGAACCCGAGGTCACACTTGACGTTCCGCTTTGCTATTTAAGCTACTACTATCCAGGAGACCTTGTGGTTTCATTTGGTCTAGGTTTAAAAATTGTGACGGATGCCAAAATTCACAAAAATATTTTGATAATTAATATCAACAGGTCGTCCCGACACGGTGGTAAATTCCGGATTAGAATATAAATAGTTTAATGACAAAACTAGGCTACCAGTGTCGTTCAGAGGATATTGAACACCTAGACTCCCTTGAAAAGCTGCTGAAAAAACAGAATTATCCTGGAATGAAGCTATCTCTTGTCTATCTTCGCGTGTGAAGTTTTCTTCAAAGTATATATGAGCACATCCAGCCCCTACACCCACAAAAGGTACAACATTGAAAATTGTGTCAAAATCATAAATTACAGTAAAAAGGAGAGCCATAGTTTCAAACTCCCCCTGGCCACGTTCATAGGATCTCTCTCCACCTTCCCACCAAAATGCAACAGGATTATTTAAATACACTAAACTTACCTCCGACCTCACTTTTCCAAAATCGAGACCTGATGAAAGAGTCACATTAAATGCGGGATATATAAATTCTCCAAAACTTTGTTTAACAGTACCATCCTCGGTTTCAGTTTCATTAGGCAATTTTCTATACATTCCCCCCAAATACGAAGTACCAGCTCCAGCGGAAACATAAGGCTCGATTGCAAAACTATTAATTGGGATTATTATTAGCGTTAGGAACAATGATATTATCAGGTATATTTTCATGACTCTACCTAAGGTTTCGAATCGGATTAATCCAGAGGCTCCATAGGCCAAAACGGCCAATGGAGCCCTTCTCCTGACTTAAATATTCATCTTTTCTTTTACACCCTGCATCTTACGTTCTGTTATGGCTAAAAAATCACCGCCGATCCATTTCTTCTCCGCATCCCAATAATCATCGTTGATTCGGCCTTCAACAACTGCATTGGCAGCCATGGTAATCAGTAATGCCTGGGCTTTTTGGTTACCAATAATCTTCCTGGGAAGTCCCGCCCAATCAATAATCGTGTCCAGAGGATTGCCATTTACGTCAGTTGCAAATGGTTCATAAAAAAGCCGGTCTGATCTATGGAATTTTCGAACACTGGTTCCATTATATTTATCAAAAACCCGAATTGTTTCCTTGGGCCGATAGACAACAGCAAACAAGGTGTAGCCATCTTTGTTGGCTGTATCAATACTTGTAAGAATATAGCGATCAGCATCCTGGACTCCGTATTGCCTTAATACTTTTTGAAAATACTGAGTTGCATGCTTCATCCTTCTAAACACTTCACCAGTTTCTCCATCTTCAGGAACCTGGGACAGACGTGTCCCATAGGCAGATTCGTAGGTGTCATCAAGGGTTATGGCAGCCTGGGCTTCAATCATCCCCCTGTTTATTTCGTGGATGTTTGTCGAGAGATAATAGGGTACAGCCGAAATGCCCTCCAATACTCCTGCAGCAATCTGAACTGGTGATAATACCAAGTGTGCTAAACCAGCCAGAGCTGAGCTGAAACCATGTCCTGCATTGGGGCCTTTGGGACTTG
>CAYUCH010000095.1:12335-14889 GCA_964443295.1 uncultured Desulfobulbia bacterium
ACACAGCACATCCAACATTAAGAACAATACACATCATTAGGGCGATTAATTTTTTCATGGTACTTCCTCCTGTTTTATTGAGTAATGGTTTTACGTTGGAGCCATTGCTGCATCTGAGGCGGGTCGAGTTCGATCCAGTCAACGGCCGATAGAATATGGAACTCTTCATCTGAGTAGGTCCGCTCTTTGTCATAAACAAAGGCACCTACAAATTTGACATTTCGAACTTCTCGCCAGTATTTGATCAATTCTGGATTTGAAAAAAGAATATCGTCCTGGATAAGGACAAAGTCGTGGGGTTGTTGTTTTTTCCCCAAAAATCCCAAGAAAAAAGTCACCTTGCTATAGGCAGGCAGGTCAAGCGAGGTATAGCGGTAGTCCAAGTGCTTTAGAGCAAAATGCTCCTTAAAAACAAGGCCGCCGGTAAGACATTCAGGACATGAGTCTTTGATGCCTTTAATATTGCTCTTGTAAAAAGATGAGGCGAAAACATGGTCCTCAAAACCGTAATCTTTTATCATCTGGCCCAACCAGACACCGAAATCTCTACCTTGTTTTCCTTTCTCCTTCATGTCCAAAGAAACCCAAGGGGTAGTGCCTCCCTTTTTTGTCTCTTTAATGAGCTCAAAAAGATCGATTACTGTGATAAATGCTTCAGGCTGTAAAGATTGATCAGCGATATTATGAGGCAGAGTTTGAACCTGATTTTTTGTTGCAAATTTCCCCTTTTTCCCAGTGAGACGGTCCATTCTATAATCATGGGCAAGCAAACCGACTCTTTCGCCTTTATTATTTTTGAAGTCCAATACATCTACTTCCAGGTGAGGAGAAGCGGAGTTCAATGCAGCCTCAATGGCTGTTCGTGAATTTTCCTGACCCGCCGAGACATCCCCCCGGTGCCAGGCTACTTTTTGGGTTTCGAAACCTAAGGCACGAGAAGGATCTCTGGTTAGTATGATGAGAGCTAACAGTCCCAAAACCAATGATGCTTTTTTGATACTTTCATACTGGTAAAACGTCGTGTCTTGTGTTGTTTGCATGTTTTGCATGGCATATCTCCTTTTTTGATCTGTGTGACATTTCCTAAAGAGCAAGGCCCATGCCAAAACAACAACAAACGAGATAACATGTTGATTTCAAAAGAAATATGCCAGGAACCGAAAGTTCGGTAGTAACAGCACAATCGGCGACAATGTTCACACCAGGAGACATAAAGTGCATAATTTGTATGTTTCTCTTTGATAGAGGGTGAATACTTACGTATAATTCGGAGAGAACAATACAGAGGAGAAAAACGTGCAGAAAAAACAGCTATTGAAAAAGGATCGAGACTTTTTCCAATTAATTCAGAAAGCTATATTCACAAATCCTTTCAGTGATGAACGACTGGTAGTTGATCGCCAAATTTTGGGCCTGGGTTCTGACGAGGACATTTTTCAGCGAGAGAACATGTTGGCCGCTGAAGTTAAAATGCGGCTGAGTAAATTTAAAGTACCACCCCATCAGTATAAAGAGCAGGACCGAGGTCTTCTGGAATATGCCTACCTTTTTTTAATATACCACCAGTACCATGAGAAATTTGACAATCACATCAATGCACAACTTTCAGCAGGTGATGAGCCATTGCCTGTTGCCTTTGCCCAAGAGTGCATTGCAAAGATAAAGGACGGGGGCATTGGTCAAGAAGATGCTGTACGGTACTTTTCCTTATTTTTTCAGATGCGCCGTGCATTTTTCTTTATCAACCTGATTGTTGGCAAAAGTTCTTCCATCAAGAACCTTCGCCTGGCCCTGTGGAATAACGTCTTTACCCATGACATTGGCCTTTATAATTCATACTTATGGAATCGTATGGAAGACTTTTCAACCCTAATTCTAGGGGAAACTGGAACAGGAAAGGGTATGGCTGCTACTGCCATCGGCAGGTCGGGCTTTATCCCGTTTCTGGAAAAGAAAAACTCTTTTGCTGAGAGTTTTACTCGAGCTTTTGTCGCAATAAACCTATCTCAATATCCTGAAGAATTGATTAACTCTGAACTCTTTGGTCATAAAAAAGGGGCCTTCACCGGGGCTATTGGCAATCATCAGGGTGTATTTGAACGCTGCAGTCCCTATGGAGCTATTTTTCTTGATGAAATTGGTGAAATATCTGTGCCGGTCCAAATTAAACTTCTTAGAGTTCTTGAAGAACGCACATTCTCCCCGGTGGGTAGCCATCAACAAAAAAAATTTCAAGGCAGGATAATTGCGGCAACCAATAGGAAGTTGGTCAAAAAACGGCAACAGGGTACATTCCGAGATGATTTCTACTATCGCCTATGCTCGGACACCATTCTTGTCTCATCATTACGTGAGCGCCTCCAAGAAGATCCCCAAGAGTTGAGCCGTCTGCTCAATATTACCTTGGAGCGAATTACCGGCAGATCTTCTCAGGAATTATCTAAAAACGTAGAAAAAATTCTCTCTAAAACAGTGAGGAAAAATTACCATTGGCCAGGTAATGGAGTTATGATCGAAAGTGGTGTTTGAGGGAGAATTGTAAAAATAAATGACG
>CAYUCH010000096.1:0-14889 GCA_964443295.1 uncultured Desulfobulbia bacterium
GAACGCCGGCCTGTCACGCCGGAGGTCGCGAGTTCGAGTCTCGTCGGCCCCGCCACAAGTGGCAAGGGATTGCAACCAACTGGGTGCAATCCCTTTTTTTGTTTGTGCGTCTGTTCCTTATACCTATAGGAGAATTCCTTATGAATAACATTTCATTTATCGGTGGAGGCCGTATGGCTGAAGCCATGATTCAAGGAATCATAAAGGCAGATCTCCTGGAAGGGTCTCAAATATTGGTTGCGGATCCAGTTGCCGACAGGCGAGCAACATTGCAACAGGAATTTGGAGTTCAAACCTGTGCAGACAGTGTCGACGTGTGGGCAAATGAATTGATTGTGCTGGCTGTTAAACCACAAATTGTTGAAACAGTACTGCAGCAATGTCGAGGCAAAGCAGGAGCGCAACACGTCGTTATTTCAATTGCCGCTGGCGTACCTATTAGCACCCTGGAAAGCTTGTTAGGTGACAGCGAGTGCCGTGTTATACGGGTCATGCCCAATACGCCGGCCTTGGTGCAACAGGGAGCAGCCGCCTTAAGTCCAGGTTCGAAAGCGTCACAGGCTGATTTGGAATTGGCTAAGACAATTTTTGATGCCATAGGCAATAGTGTCATCCTTGAGGAGCGCTATCTTGACGCTGTGACCGGTCTTAGTGGCAGCGGTCCAGCCTATGTTTTGAGTTTTATAGAATCTCTTATTGATGCTGGTGTTAAAGTGGGTCTTGATGCCAATACATCACGCTCTTTAGTCCTGCAAACCGTCTTGGGAACCGTGACCATGGCCATTGAAACCGGTGAGCATCCTGCCAACCTGAAGAGTATGGTGACCTCTCCCGGTGGCACTACAATTGCCGGTCTTCATGTTATGGAAAAGGCTGGTTTTAAAGGGATCGTCATGGATGCGGTTGAGAAGGCAACAGCCCGGTCAGTTGAATTAGGCAGTAAGAATTGATACGGTAATTAATTAAAGCTTTCTTTACCACAGAGGACACAGAGGACACAGAGTTCACAGAGGTTGTTTTAAACAAATTTTTCTCTGTGTTCTCTTGTGATAATGAGGAAATCCCTTCAATGAATATTAAACGAGTCGGCATAATCCTTAAAAAAGGATCTGAAGAGGCACGTATCCTCGGGGAAGAGTTGTCTGTCTGGCTTGCCAAAAGATCAATTGATTCGACAATTGATACTATCACTCCCGACCTTGATATGCTGCTTATTCTCGGTGGCGATGGCACCTTGTTGCATGTTGCATATCGGGCCAGTCAGCTTGGTATACCGGTTGCCGGAATCAACCTTGGGGACCTTGGATTTCTCACAGAGATTGCCATAAGTGAACGAGTTGAATCACTGGAAGCAATTTTAGAGGGAAAGGTAGTCATTGAAGAGCGAATGATGCTGAAAACCCGGTGTCATTTCGGTGATGCTGAATCTAAATGGCGATCTGCCTTGAATGATGTGGTGATTACCAAGGGGAATATGGATCAGATGGTTCAGCTCTCTGCCTGGGCTGACGATGAATTCATCACAACCTATAAGGCAGATGGATTAATTTTTTCCACCCCCACCGGTTCAACTGCATATAATTTATCTGCCGGTGGTCCCATAATCCATCCTGGGCTTGGCTCTATCCTGGTCACACCTATTTGTCCTTTCATGCTTGAGAGTCGGTCGGTAATCCTGCCGGCGGATAAACGGCTTCGGACCAAAGTGGCCGGCATGGCTGAAACAGTGAATGTTGTTGTGGATGGTCGTATCGAATGGGATATGCGTGAAACCGACACCTTGGAGGTTTTAGCCTACGAAAATCCTCTCCGGCTTATCTGTTCCCCGCAAAAAGGATATTTCGATATCCTGCGCAATAAATTGAATTGGGGCGGGCGATCGGGTAGTTAATGGAGAGGTCTTTCTCCTATTTCTCTTTTAAAATCCCATATTTTTTAATTTTATACTGCAGCAAACTCTTGGTAATTCCCAAGCTTTCAGCGGCTCTTGCTTTGATGTTGCTTTCATCCTTCATTGCTTTTTTAATCAAGTCTCCCTCAATGTTATCCAGCAAATCAGGTAGCCTCATTCCCGGTTGGAGGAGTTGGCCGTAATTGAGATTGGCCGGAAGTGGGGTGTGGAGTGTATCTCCCTCTGCCACGGGCAGCAGGTCATCTTTGGTTATCAAATCCTCTGGGCAAAGTATACATGCACGGTTAAGAGTATTTTCCAACTCTCTTATGTTTCCACGCCATGGATGAGTGGATAGAGCCCGCATTGCAGTTGGGTCGATTTCCAAGTTGGGTCGATTGAGTTCCTTGGCGAATTTTTGTAAGAAATGGTTGGCCAACAGAGGAATATCATCAACTCTTTCCCGCAGGGGAGGGAGGTGAATATGAAGGACGTTCAGTCGATAGAACAGGTCTTCTCTGAATGTCCCGTTTTGGGTCTCTTCGGCAAGGTTTTTATTGGTAGCGGCAACAATACGGGTGTCAAAATGACGAGTCTTACTGCCGCCAACACGTTCTAGGTTTTTTTCCTGAATAACCCGTAAAAGTTTTGGCTGTAGAGTAATGGGCATCTCACCAACTTCGTCAAGAAGCAGAGTGCCATTATGTGCCAATTCAAACCTCCCCTTACGAACAGCGATGGCTCCGGTAAAAGCTCCTTTTTCATGACCGAAAAGTTCACTTTCCAGGAGAGATTCAGGCAAAGCGGCGCAGTTAATGGATATGAACGGCCCTTTGTCCCGTGGACTGTTATAATGGATGGCTTTGGCGATGAGTTCTTTACCCGTACCAGATTCACCAGTAATCAGTACTGAAGAATTTGTCGGGGCGACCTTTTCAATCAGCCTGTATACCTGCTGCATTTTTTTATTTTTGCCGATGATATTGCCAAAGTCGTACCCGGATTTCATTTCACCCCGGAGTCTTCGGTTTTCCTTGATCAGGGAATAATATTCCACTGCCTTACGAATATTCACCACCAGTTCTTCATTATCAAATGGCTTGTTGAGGTAGGTAAAAGCCCCCGCCTGCATAGCGGCCACCGCCATTTCAACCTCACCAAAGGCAGTAATCATAATGATGGGAAGGTCTATATCAATGGACTTTAAAGTTTTCAAAAGGTCCATGCCATCCATACCCGGCATTCTCATGTCGGTTACAACCAGATCCAGGTCAGACTCCTGGGCAATGGAGAGAGCTTTCTCCGCATTGTCTGCAGTAAGGGCTTCAAAACCTTCTTCTTCCAAAAGTTCTCGGAGAACGACAAGGTAATTAGGTTCGTCGTCAACAATTAATATGGTCTGCATGGCAAGGTTCTCCTGACCGGATAGCTAATTCAGCTGGCAATACACATTGCCCAATTAGGTTTCGCTGTTTCAGTCAACTGTTTTAAGCCAGTTCACAAGCTCATTATTGAGACTTTCAGGTATAGAAATTCGAGCAAGCAATTCTTCCCATTCCGGCTTGGCATGGTAATCCGTTCCACAGGTTAACAGCAAGCTCTCTTTTCGTCCGAGACTCAATAATTTGTTGGCCATGTAAGCTGAGTGGCTCGGGTGATATACTTCAAGCCCATCAAGGCCGACTTTTTTCAATGAGCTCATTAATCCTGGAAGGGAATAATATTGAGGATCCAGGGTTCCTGGATGGGCTAATACGGTTACTCCACCTGCTTCTTTTATGATCTCAATGGCCTGGCTGGCAGGAAATTTTTTTCTAGCGACATATGCTTTTCCCTTTTTGCCAAGATAACGCCCAAAGGCTTCATCGAGGCAATTGACAAACCCCTTTTCTAATAAAACCTTGGCAAAATGAGGACGGCCAATTTGCCCTTGGGCAAGGTAATCAAGCTCATCATATGAAATCGATATTCCCAGGGAATCCAGTTTCTCAAGAATACCTCGATTCCGTACTTCTCGAGCCCGCTGGATTGTGTCCAGTCCAGCTTGAAGAGAAGGGTGCTTTGGATCAAAACCATAACCAAGAAGATGTATTGAGAGATCATCATGCCAAACACTTAGCTCAACACCCGATATGATCCTCAGTAGATTATTTTTTCTGCCAAGCTTTTTAAAAATTTCAACACCTGCAACGGTGTCATGGTCCGTAAGGGCAAGGGCAGTGATTCCCATTGCACTGGCCTTTTCGATAAGCTCACCCGGGGAAAGAGTTCCGTCTGAAAACGTGGAATGGATATGCAGGTCAATGGTATTAGTATTCATGTTGGGCGGCATACTAACCGAGGGGAAGACCATATGCAAGATAGCACATGACTTGATCTGTGTTTCGTTGAGTAAATCAGAACAATACTTTGAATGTGGTGTAAAGGTATTATTAAGAATGAATTATTTTAAGGTGTTTTGCTTTTTCTATGTCCTCGAAGGAGAATTTTTTGTAGATTAGTTTATTATGGTTTTTACGGTAGTGCTGTCCCGGTTGCCTGTTGACAAGGGGTTACCGTTTTTCGGCATTATTTTGTCGATATCCAGGGGAGGAAAAAATGGCCCAGATTGATGCCTTTTTCAAGTTGATGAATGCACAAGGAGCATCTGACCTTCATATGGTGGCTGGTCAGCAACCTATCCTTCGAATCCATGGTGATATGGAAAGGGTTAAGTACAATCTGTTTGAAAATGATGATCTCAAGGCCATGTTGTATGAGATAATCCCTGAAGATAAAGTGAAGAAATTTGAAGAAACAGGTGATGTGGACTTTGGTTATGAGATACCAGGGCTTTCCCGTTATCGTGGAAACTTATTCAATCAGCGGAACGGTGTAGGTGCTGTTTTCCGTGAGATTCCAAGTGATATATTGACAGTTAAGCAATTGGGTTTGCCTCCGGTTATTTCCAGGATGTCATCATTGCCCAAAGGTATGGTCTTGGTGACAGGGCCTACGGGTTGCGGTAAATCAACAACATTGGCTGCCATTATTGACGAAATAAATAAGCAACGTAAGGACCATATCCTTACCATTGAAGATCCCATCGAGTTTGTTCATCAGAGTCAGAATTGTGTTGTCAACCAACGTGAGGTCGGCGTACATACAAAAGGTTTTGCTCAGGCTCTTCGAGGCGCCCTGCGTGAAGATCCCGACGTTATTCTGGTTGGTGAGATGCGTGACCTTGAAACTATTTCATTAGCCATGGAAGCTTCCATGACAGGTCATCTTGTGTTTGGTACCTTGCATACCTTGAATGCTTCAAAAACGGTTGACAGGGTAATTGAAATTTTCCCTGCCACCCAACAATCCCAAGTGCGGTCCACTTTAGCAGATGCACTTCGGGCTGTTGTTTCCCAGACTCTTTTTAAAAGAGCGGACATTAAAGGTCGTATTGCAGCCCTGGAGATTCTCATTTGTACTCCAGCAGTGCGAAACCTGATTCGCGAAGCAAAAACCTACCAGATACCATCCGCCATGCAGACCGGTAAGAAATATGGCATGCAGACCTTGGATGATGCTATTCTGGAAATCTTGCAAAAAGGGTGGGTCAATCCCGATGATGCCTATTCACACGCCATTGATAAGTCGAAGTTCTTATCTTTCTTGAGAAAGCCACCTTCGGATTTTACCGAAGTATAAGCACAATTTTTTTGGGATCTTGCTGCAATTTGGGCATGGTTGTCTGTGTTGCACGCGACATGCTATCATTGTGCGATGTTATCTTGATGGGAAAAAGTTCCTTCGTTAATACAAAAGAAAATTGTGCCATGTTCATGGGTGTTGATGGTTTCAACTTCCTCCGCAGCCAATCCAAATTGAGCCGGCCTGAAATTTTCAGGGGGCTTGCCTGATACCACGATATAGGAAGGGTTTACAGCTTCGATAAATTCTTTACTATTGGAATCATTGGCGCCATGATGGGCAGCCAGTAATATGTCAGCTCTGATGTCATGTCCTTCACTGACTATCCTCCTCTCAATATTCCAACTAATATCTCCGGGAAAAAGAACCTTTGTCGGGCCATGTTGATATCGTAATATCAGGCTTTTATCATTGGTCGAAAGGTTGCTGACATTCTCGTTTTCAAGATGAAAGTTTGCAATATTAACCAGGTTGACATCTTTGTTTTCAAAGAGTACCTCACCAGCTTTTGGCACCTTGATTTGCGCCCCTTCCTGAAGTGCCAGTTCCATAAGAGCGCCATATTGCGAGTTGTCAGCACCATCTCCATTTATCCAGATAACTCGTGGTTTGAATTGTTTGATGATGAAAAACAGCCCATTGTAGTGATCGGCATGGGGGTGGGTGATGATGATCTGTTCCAGTCGTGTTATGCGTCTTGACCAGAGAAACGGCGCCGCTAGTCGATTGCCAATGCTGCTCTGCACAGTGTGGCTTCTTTTTCCGCAATCGATGAGGATGCAGTCACCCTTTGGCAGTTTGAGCACCGTGGAGCTTCCCTGGCCGACGTCAAGGAAAGTGACGTGGCTGTCGGGATTTGATTGATTGTTTGAAAAGGAAATAAACACAGTGCCGGCAAGAATCAAGAGACAACAGACTGCTGCAATGCCGTAGAACAGGTGCTTTCTCACTTGTGAAATAAGGAGAAGCATGGTGCAGAACAGCATTATTTCAAATATCGTCGGAGTTGGTAACCAGATATGTGAATATGGCAATGCGGCCATCCAGGCTACAGAATGCTCCACCATTGTAAGGCCCACTGAACCAATTTCTAATAACACAGTTGAAAACCAAGGGGAGAGAGGCAGGATTATGCACGCAGCAAGACCACAGAGCAGCGACCAGAAGCAAAGAAATGGTTCTACGACCAGGGTGGAAAAGGGGCTGATGGGAGAAAAACGATTGAAATGATAGAGCAGAAGAGGCAGGGTGCCGAGCATTGCAGCACAGGACACCAGCAAACCATTTTGAGCCCAACGTGTTATTTTCTGGAAATGAGGTTGGTTGGTGTGATTCTCCGGCCAGGAATAAAAAGATGAAAAAAGGCCGATACTGATCACTGCGGCAAAAGAGAGTTGAAAAGACGCAGAAGAGATCTGGTCTGGCTGGGTGAGCAGAATAAGAAGGCAGGCAATGGCAATTGTATTTTTTAAAGACCATTGCTTGTCACATAAGAGGGCAACAACAAAAACACTCACCATGATAAATGAACGCACTACCGGGGTGTTGAAGCCAGCCATTAGGGCATATATGAACAGGGGGATAAGACTTAATAGTACAGCCACTTTTTTAGCGTGGATTGCTAAAAGCAAGCGTGGAAAGAGTTTGAATGTAAACATCAAACTCGCAGTAGTGCACAAGGCAAGTAGGCCCATATGTAGTCCGGATATGGCCAAGAGATGCATGACACCGGCTTGCTTGAAATTTTCAATTATTGGCGGGGGAATTCCGGATTTATCTCCCAGTAAAATGGCCTTGTACAGCCCGGCTTTTTCCAAAGATAAAGTTTGGTCAAGATGAAGAGCGATGCGATGCCTTATTTTTTCAGGCAAATATCGTAGCTCGTGGAAGATTGAATTATCTTGGTTGGGGAGGATTTTGCTGAGATTTACGGGTGACGGAATCCAGCCTTTTATCCAGATATCACTAAGGGCGAGAAAGGCTCTATAGTCAAATTCGCCCGGTGTGGATGGAGGAGGTACCCTGGTGAGACGTGTTCGCACCATGACAGGGTCTCCAGGACTGAGGCCTTGAGGGAATTCTCCCTTTAAAGTGAGCTTTACAAGGCCTGAAGTGATTGTATGTCCGCTTGCATTGATAAGGCTTTTTGTCTTAACAACAAAGGAGCTTGTTTCTTCATTGCTCGAAGGCATACTATGCAGAATTCCGACGACACTGACTTCTCGCTCTGTGTCAATCTGCTGGTAAATGTGATGAGGATCTGTAGGAGGCTGAAACGGAGGAGAAGCGTGTATAAGACCGCAACAGAGAAAAAATGGCAGAAGTAACACTTTGCCGATTTGCAGGCAGTCGAGTCGGATACACGTAACAATAGTAATACCAAGGGCAAGGGCACCAAGGAAAATTATAAGATTGGAGCTGAATTTGCTTGCCAGGCCCATTCCGGCTGTAATGCATAGCGTAACAAGGAATAAATCTTCGATACTGCCGAAATGACCAGTAGCTTTAATGGGTTTGGTCATTTCCTCTTTGTTTTACATTTAATCCTCTTGAAAGGAGAGTACAGCGAGGTAAAAGAAACCTTTACAGTATGATTGGTCTACACTGTGTGAAATACAAGTAGATGGTCAAACGAGCCGTGCTAGTCAAGAAAATGTTTGAGCTTTTCTCTTCTACTGGAATGCCGCAAACGGTTTAATGCTTTTTTCTCAATCTGCCTGATTCTTTCACGTGAGACGTTGAAGCGTTTGCCAATTTCTTCCAATGTGTACTCAGCATCTTCCCCAATACCAAAACGGAGGCGAATAATTTTTGCTTCACGTTCACTGAGAGTGGTCAGGATGCCGGTTACCCGGTCGGAAAGTTCGTTGCTCTTCACCGCTTCATAAGGGGAGACAGATTCTTGGTTCTCTAAAAAATCACCAAGAGTGCTGTCATCATCACCAACAGGTGTTTCCAGTGAAATTGGCTCCCGAGAAGCTTCCAGGATTGCCAGGATTTTATCCATGGGCAAATCGGTTTTCTGGGAGATTTCAACCGGTGTGGGTTCCCTGCCTAACTCTTTTAAGAGAGAGTAAAAGGCTTTAAAAAACTGACTACGAAGCTCTAGAAAATGGACTGGCAGTCGAATAGTTCGTGTTTTGTCAAGGATTGCCCTGGTGATGGCTTGCCTGATCCACCAGCTTGCGTAGGTGCTGAATTTGTTTCCTTTGGTGTAATCAAAACGAAAAACCGCCCTCATAAGCCCCAAATTGCCTTCTTGAATAAGATCGGCAAGGCTGAGGCCCTGGTGCATGTAACGTTTGGCGATACTGACAACCAGCCGAAGATTCGCCTTGATCATGGCGTCTTTGGCAACTTCTATTGATCGGGTATAGAGTTCCAGTCGGTGACGAAGTTCTTGGAGTTTGGGAAGATAGAGATGGCGTCCTGCTGCTTGAGAAACCATCTTTACCATATAGTTAAGATGTTGTTTTTTGGGCTTCATGGTAGGATCGCGTTTTTCCCATAAATCAAGGCGTTCCACCAAGTTTTTCATCTCATCAATATTGGACTGGTCATTACGGATGGCATTGATAATTGCATCAAAACCCTGACGAATGGTCTTGCTGTATTTTTCTTCCTCTTCAGGGGTGAGTAGATCGAAACGGCCCATCTCACGCAGATAGGTTGTAGTTGTTTCTTCCGGCTCTTGTAGATCATCCCGTGAATCTGCCTTCCCACCGCTGGCCTTCGCCTTAAGGGCAGCAACTTTTTTCTCTTTTTTCCAGATAACGGCGGACATGCCGGTGGCACTGAAATTATCGTGATTAATGACCTCAATATTATTCTCGTTGAGGAAGTCAAAAATCTTATCAATTGTTTTAGGGCCTTTGTCGTCGGGAATGAGGGCATTAAGCAGAGAAAGACTGACAACTCCCGCTTCTTTTCCAGCTTCAAGGAGTTTGGCTTTTATTTCTGTAGGCACAGTGGAGATTCTCCTGGTGGGCACGATTTTTTAGAATTACAAAAATATTGTATTCTACATGGTGTTGTCGGGGGTGTCAATATAAAAAGAGTAGAAAAGTTTTTTCGCTTCGTCAATTTACAATATAGTATTAATGTATCAGATTATCTTATTGGCAGTCCAATTTTTCATTCATGCTGCAAAAAATAATTGATTCGAGTACAAATATTCATGGGGTGACTCTGGCATGAAATCAAAACACAGGCCCAGTAAATGTAAAGATATAAAGTCGTTTGCTACAAAACGCGCCAGTGGTGTGTTGCTACATATCACTTCTTTGCCCAGTGAGTTTGGTATTGGGGATCTGGGCCGGGGTGCCTTTGATTTTATTAACTTTCTGGTAAATGCCGAACAGCAATATTGGCAACTATTACCTCTTGTCCCTACCTGCGGTGTGTTCGGCCATTCCCCCTATGCCAGTTTTTCTGCTTTTGCCGGTAATCCCCTTCTTATTTCTCCTCATGGCCTGTTGGATGACGGATTTATTGAGACTGATGATCTTGCTACTCCGGATGGCTTTTCAGAGTATTATGTTGATTTTCCAATGGTCCAGGAGTGGAAGGAAAATCTTCTACGCCTTGCACATGAAGAATTTAAAAAGCAACAGGATAAGGAACAATACGGTGCTTTTAAAAAGAATATGGTTTGGCTGGATGATTACTCCCTCTTCATGGCCTTGAAAGAAGAGCGTGATAAAGAGCCATGGTATGAATGGCCAGCCGGTCTTAGACACCGAAAACCGGCCGAATTGAAAAAGGCAAGAAATCGTTTAGCCAATGAAATAGATTATTTTCAATTTGAACAATATTGTTTTTTTAACCAACTTAAGAAATTAAGAGCTTTTGCCGGTCAAAAAGGTGTTGAGCTTATCGGCGATATTCCCATTTACGTCAGTCTTGACAGTGCCGATGTCTGGATGCTGCAAGATTGTTTTCATTTAAATGCCAAGACAGGAGAGCCCATTTATGTGGCAGGTGTTCCACCTGATTATTTCAGTGACACCGGACAGCGTTGGGGGAATCCTATCTACCGTTGGAAGAACAAGAAGGGGTCTCTCAATGAAGACCTCATGCAATGGTGGGTCCAACGACTTGAGCAGACCTTCAAAATGGTTGATATTGTTCGTGTTGATCATTTTCGTGGCTTTGAGTCTTATTGGGAAATACCCGCAGAAGAGGAAACAGCCATCAAGGGCAGATGGGTAAAAGGGCCAGGGCTTGAATTTTTTCACCGGATGGAGAAAGAACTCGGAGCGTTACCGATTATTGCCGAGGACTTGGGCATTATCACCCCGGAGGTGGAAAAATTGCGCGATGATCTCGGTTTTCCAGGCATGAAGATATTGCAGTTTGCTTTTGATTCCGATGCGGCCAATACCTATCTGCCCCATAATTATCCATCTACCAATACTGTTGTGTACACTGGGACCCATGATAATGACACGGTGGTTGGCTGGTTTTTAAGTCCTGAAGTAATGGAAAGCAGTAAAGAAAGGGCGAGAAGGTATGCAAACCATCCTGGCTCCAAAGAGATGCATTGGGATTTTATTCGCATGGCATTCTCTTCCACCGCTGCCATTGCCATCACACCAATGCAGGATGTGCTAGGTTTTGGCGGAGACTGCCGGTTTAACATGCCAAGTACAACCGAAGGAAATTGGCAGTGGCGATGTGCGGCACGGTTTTTATCTGGCGAGGTTCAAAACAAACTTGCTGGTGAAACGCGGTTTTATAATCGAGAGCGTCGCATGGTACAAATCAAAGAACCCGATACCATAATTGAAATTGAAGATGAAGAATCTCTTTGGTGAGGAGTAGTGAATATGAAGGCATTGGCTTTTTTAGGAAGCCCTCGAAAGGGTGGCAATTCTGAAGTATTACTCGAAGCTTTTGTAAAAGGGATGGAGCAGGAAGGAGGGGAAGTTGAGATTATCCGGTTGCCAAAACTCGATATCAGTCCCTGTATAAGCTGTGGCGGTTGTGATAAAGCTGGTGAATGTGTTGTCAAAGATGATATGACCGAACTCTACGACAAAATCCTTGCCGCCAAACGTATTGTGCTCGCCTCGCCCATTTTTTTCTATGGTGTGACAGCCCAGGCCAAAGCGTTTCTTGATCGTTGCCAAGCCCTCTGGAACCGGAAGAGACTTCTTAAAGAAGCGGGGAAGTGGCAGCAGGATGAAAATCAAAAAGGTTATTTTCTCTGTGTTGCGGCAACCATGGGTAAAAAGGTTTTTGACGGTGCTGTCCTCAGTGTGCAATATGGCTATGATGCAATGGGTTTTCTGCATGACGGTGAATACCTGGTAAATGGTATTGATGGACGCGGAGAAATGGCCGCAGCTAAAGATATCATTGCTGAGGCAGAACGACTTGGGCGACAGTTTATGAAGTAGAGCTGGGAAGTTGCTTCTGTTTTTTATTGACAATTGCCCTAGTATACTTTAGAAATCGCTCCTCAGTTTTCACAAGATGGCCCCTTCGTCTAGTGGTCTAGGACTCCGGCCTCTCACGCCGGCAACACGGGTTCGAGTCCCGTAGGGGTCACCATGCAAATAGTAAGGAGATTCAGGTGTTTAGCTTGAGTCTCCTTTTTTTGTTTTGTGCTCTTTTTCATTTTGACGGCTCCTTAGACGGCTTTTTGTAAGCCGGAATTCTCGGCTGCTTCGGAAAGAGGCGTTGATAGCGACAATTCCTCCAGCGGCTTACGAATGTTTTCCAAACCGATTTTCTTCAGGTACCGCTCGGTTGTACTCGGGCTGCTGTGACGCAGAAGAGCTTGGATGATTCCCAGGCTGTACCCCTGGTCAAAAAGCCATGTGGCTGTCATGTGACGTATGGCGTGAAAGCCGAAAGGTTTTACTTTAGCTTTTTCGCATAGTCGTTTCATGAGTTTGAGTCGGTATTGGAATGGCTCGCCATAGTGGTCACGACAGAAACGATATTGGTCGAGACAAATAAATACATACTCACTGTCTATCGGTCTCATGTCGAGCCATTGTTCCAGTCCATCCCTTAACTCCAAAGTCATTGGAAGCCAGTCAGGTTCAAGGTCGCCGTTTTTTCGTTTTCGGGTGAAGAGTCTGATCCGATTATGAGTGAAATCCAGATCCGAAACCTTTAATCTGAAAACTTCCCCGCGTCTCGCTGCTAGATGGAAAAACACAAGCAGCATGATTTTGTCCTGAAAGTCGTCAACGCAGCTTAAAACTTTCAGAAAATCCTTGAGGGGTGGGACGTACCTTGGATGTCGTTTCTCCGACATTTTTTCTACCAGACACGGGTTTGGAGAGGGGAGTTTGGGAGTGAAGTATTTCATCCCCCAGTTCCATGCGGCAACCAGATTTTTACGATCCTTGTTTGCCGCATTGCCCGAACGCTTGGTCTGCTGTTTCTGGATGTACCCAAGGACCATGGCCGGTGTCAGCTTTTCAGTTGGCATATATGGATCCACCTCCTTGAAAAAAAGCCGGAACACGGTTTGTTTTTCTTTGTAAACTTTTGGTACGTATTTGTTTTTACAAAAACTCAGGTAAGCTTGAGCCCAGTCAAACAAGCAGGCTGTGTTCGTCTTTCCGCTCCAGTCCTCCTCTGGCATTTTTCTCATCTCTGCTTCCCAGGCCAGAGCCTCTTTTTTGGTCCTGAAAACCTTTTCTTTTCTCTTTCCTTGTCTCCTTGTCTGTCCGATGTATTTTGTTCCACGTTTGAATGGCATTAAGCACCTCCATTTCAAAAAATCTGTAATGGCGCCCAATGCGTATTCCACCAAGATCTTTATAATACAACCGAACGGTTTTTTCGTCAAAACCAAGATAGGCGGCAACTTGCTTTGTTGTGAGTGCTGCGCCTAAATATTCTGTGAGTGGTTTCATGATATGGCAGAGTGTGGATTTAAAAAATTACCGGCAGTTAAGCATGTCAGTGACTGTTGAATCAAAAAAGATACCTGCGATTCAGCGCCAGCAAAAGTCAGTTCCTCCGACGAGCTGCACTTTGGCACATTCTCGGAACAGACTATTGCTTCTGCTCGTTTGTGCACTAAAATTGGAATCAAGATTGCTAACATAGAACCCATGAGTATCTTCTCAGTGCTATCATCTATTTTTTATGGAGAAATATCCTGTCGAAATCCATGTTAATATTGTGTTCCAGGTAAAGATGCCGCGGTATTAATAGGAATAGATTGAGAAGAACGCAAAAATAGAAAAAGAGAACGCCAAAAAGGCCGAGATTCAACATAAACGAACTCTGTGCGATAATTAGTACAAAAAATGTCATTAGAGATATTGTCATTGAAATCTTTTTGATTACGGATTGTTCCTTGAGAAATGTAATAATTGCCTTTTCTGTCCTTCTATTTGCATTGCATCTTTTTTTTATAAACTCATTAAGATTGTTCATTTTTTCCCTCCTTGATATGTTCGTACATGAGCCAAATAAATTCCCCTATACTGAGGTCGCTTTTCTTTAGGCCTTCTTTTCTGTCAGCAATAATGATTTTTTCAATGGCTTGAAGCAGGTACTTGTCTGTGATTTCAATGTCCAGTTTCTTTAAGGCCAAGTTTTTTTTGAAAATTTTAAGAGTGAGTTTGGCCTTATCGGTGATGCTGCAATTGGGATCGTCGTTAGGGAAAATGGTGACAGAGTCACGTAGTGCTGACTCTATTAAATTTTCCTTGTTGTATTTATCTTCTGATAATGGCCAAAAATCATCATCTTTCTTTTCCTGTAAGATTTTTTTGCCTACAGCTATCATTTCTTCATAAGTGCAGCCAAATTCTTCGGCGATTTTTGCCCTGAGGTGTTCAGGTCCGCCTTGTCGACCTCTGGCGATATCATTTATTTGGGATCTGGAGACATTAAGGACTTCAGCAATTTTAGCCTGTGCTCCCCACCCTCTATTTTTCAGGGCAGATTTGAAAGCAGCACTGAAATAATCTGAAATTTTGAATTTTGATATAGATGCGGTCATTGGGTGTCTCGCTGGGTGGCTTGGAAAATTATAACGTATTTTTTGTACGTATTTTTGAGTATATTATCATGTGAAATGTTGGTTGTAAATATTTTTTTGTTTATGCAAAGTGAATTTGTTTTGTGGGTATGTGAATGTGATATTGTTTGTACAAGTAGTTTGTGTGAATTTGTTGATATATGTACTGAGTGAGTTAAAAGCAAAAATAAGTATAAAGTACGTGAAAAATACGTTGATTTGTAGTTTTTGTCGTGCTATGTTTTCTAAAAATGCATGCTATGCATTTTGCGTATTCCACTGATCTCGGCCACCTATTCCACGCGAAGCCGGCCACCCA
>CAYUCH010000097.1:0-14852 GCA_964443295.1 uncultured Desulfobulbia bacterium
TCAGTGGCCGGAATCAAATGGAATGGGTGGTCGGGATCGTCTGGAATTCGCAGTTCAGAAATCTATCCTTTGAAGTAGCTTCTCGAAGCTTCATTAATGTGGCTTCATCTGCGGACAAATAAAGCCAATCGTATTCTTCTTCACCATAATTCATGAAGTAGCCATCAACCTTTGATGACGTTTCTGCAAGTTGCTCTATCAGCTCCTCATTTGCCTGAGCTACTGAGTGCAGCATGAGAAAAGAAATAATGTAAATTAATATTTTCATAATGAATCCTATTTTTGTGGTTAAAACAGCCATTTTGAACCGAGCTCAAAATGGTTTCATGTTTGGTGGTCTTTTTGCTGGCAGATACTATTCGCCAAACACGTACTTCTTGTCTTAGTTTATGCTCAACATACAAACTGCTTCCTTGGTGCATCTCCTACTCTTTTCATTATTCATCGAAACATGCGTAAGTTGCGGCAGGGCATCCCGGAAGATCAATTGTTTCATCGCCACACAGTTGCCAAGTACCTCCGCCTGCTTCGCACTCTGCTTGAGTGGTTGCTGGATCATTGGCAGCTGTCCCCCCATCATTTGATGAGCCACCGCAGCCCATAATGCATAAACTAAGTCCCAAAATGCATATGACTTTGCACATACTCCTCTCCTTTTCATACTTAAAAGTTTTACTGTAATACACGCCAAACTTGTTCGAACTCACATCACCGAGTTAACACTCTACAAAACAACTCAGGTCACAGAAAGGTAACACCCAAGTGCACAATTTCATGAACCATTCCTGTTTGTGACAATGTCATCTAATTGGTTTAGAGATTTCAATTCTTCCTATAATTTCAAGAAGTTATGATATGTAAAAATATAACCATCCACAAAAATCCTGTTCGTTTTCCGGGAACTCAAAACCCTTAAAAACAGAAACCGGGATGAAACTTTTTCAAGTGCCCACATCCCGACCATTCTGTCCCCGGCCAAAATGCACATTTCCCCTGCCAGCATTCTCGCACACTGAGCACAGAGTAAATTTTGTTCCCAAATATATGGCGGAGAGCGGGCATAGGACGAAGCGCCACGACGTGGAAAATGCCGCTTTCGCGAGGCAAGCTAGCACAAACTTTTTTTTAAAAAAAAATTGATTTTGGGAAATAATAAAAAGGGATAGAATCTATAGAATTAAGAGTGGGATTTAAAAAAGATTATCAATAGCCTCCGGGCTTCAGCCTACAGGCTTAACAGAACACCACAACCGCGGTGACATTATCCTTGCCACCGGCTTTGTTGGCTTCGTCAACCAAGGTATTTGCAGCTTCATCCGGTGAAGCTGCCTCCTGCAGAATAGTATTGATACGTGCATCATCCACCATGGACCAGAGTCCATCGGAACAAAGGAGTAGTTTGTCCCCCGTCTCCAGTCTGCATTCGTGGTACTCCGGATCTTGATCAAAGGGAAAACCAATGGCCCTGGTTACCACGTGACGGCTCACAGTCTTCTCTGAATCTCCATTGGAATCTTTTGCTCCATTGGTCTTCATTTTTGCTAAGGCTGTATGATCATTAGTAATTTGCACAAGATTGTCACCATGAGCCCTGTAACACCTGACATCACCGACATGGCATACATGGAGAATGAAATTATCAACATAAGCCATTACAAAAGTGCTGCCCATGCCACGGAGGAGGTCAGAATTTTCCGATCTTTGGATGACCTCATCATTGGCCATACGCAGCCCTTGAATCATGGCATGTCGGATCTGTTCTGCATTCCCCCGCATTGCACGGAGGATGGACTGATCAAAAAAACTCTCCACCGTTTCAATGGCTACCCTGCTAGCCACTTCACCGGCATTATGCCCGCCCATTCCATCAGCAACAATAAAAATATTATGGTCGGCTAAAACAGCAAAATTATCCTCATTATTTGGACGAACCATCCCCACATCTGTTCGACCGGAGCTTGCCAACGATTTGCTGGAGCAAGGGAAAAAACCCCGCAACCATTGGTAAAATTGAGATAATTGATTCAAAATTCTTACTCTTTAAATGACCAATCTTGATGGTTTGGTAAAAAGCGCCCACTAAAGGGATATAAAAACGAGACCGACAATCTTCGTTGTTACATAACGAGTGTAATAGCAATTACCTATTGACACTCAGGCATTATTTTTCAAATTGAATCACAGCATTACGAATTTCAATAATATCGCCGCTATGCAGCTCTCTTTCTTCCTTTATCTTTAAACCATTGAGCCGGGTGGCAGACCAACTCCATTGCGGCACTATTGAATACTGCTTTCCACCCCTTAAAACAATATAGCACTGTGCTGCTGCCACAAACCAAGCATTTATCTGTAAGTCGCAGGTGGAATCTTTACCAATTTTGACACTTGTTTTACCCACAAGTGATAACTGGCTCGGTACAACTTCGCCTTTGCGAACCATGAGACGAGGACCTTCCAGTTCTTTAGCACCTCGAACAGGCTTACCGGCAGCTGCTTGATCAGCGGTAATAAAGACCGTCTCATCAACATGATCCATATCTGAGGTTGATGAAGAAGAAACTTTTGTAGCGGCGACACCCACTGGCAACAGATTAAACTTTCCAAACTCAATGGTGTCATTCCTGGAAACCGGCACCACATCATTAATTCTTTCACCATTCACATAGGTGCCGTTTGTGGAGCCAAGGTCATGGACATACACCACTCTGCCCACCAGTTCCAAAGCCAGATGCTCTCTCGATATTGCAGCATTGTCTATAACAACATCAGCTTCCGAACCGCGACCAATGGTAACCCGCCCCCCTCTGTCTTCCAGGACAAACTTATTTATTGCCCTATCCTGGAGCATTATTGTCCATTCTTCCATACCCACTCCTCATACTTATCAGCTTGATGGCGCACTTTTTTGTGCATGGCCCCCTAATGTCTTGTCACAATTGACTAGCAGAACATACCCTTATGTCAAACTACACAATTTCCAAACAAGAGACCAGATGAAAAATGAGAACACAGTGCATTGTGATGCAAGGAACTTTGCTGAAACAAAAAAAAAGCAGTCCGACCTCTAACGGTCCAACTGCTTTTAAAAAGAAATATTTTTTTTATCTGCTAGACACTGACATCAATGACCGCCCCACCTAACTCTCCTATTCGTTCATCAATCGGGGCAAGTGCCTTTTCTAAAGTATCATAACTTATACCGGGGAGTTGACCTCCCCATATGTGTTCCGCCTCTTTAAATCCACGGATTATTCCTTCACGCCCTGCTTGTAATTTTTCTATATTCTCACCGGCCCCATTCAATACAAAAGCAGCCAACCTTTCTGCAGTCTTTGTTACACCCCAATATCCATCAGCACTCACCAATTCACCAGCTTCCTCCGGTGTGAAATCAAGAATTGGCCTGCCGTCGTGTTCGAGCTGGGAAAAATCAAATTCTTTATTCTGGAAAAACTGCTGAATACCACCTTGATTTTGAAATTGTGGTTCTGTTGTATATTGAATATCAAGGCGAAATTCACTGTAAGAGGCAACAAACTCCGCTGTACTCATGGACTTTGCCATGGGACCATTTTTAATACTGGTCTGGCTTTGGTTCAGATCAAAGGCATAGAACGCATAACGGACAGAATAGGACTGAATCCCTGCAGTTTCCATGACATTTCCCCCGAAAGTCAAAGATGAAGAGTGGCAGCGCAATCGATTTTTCGACTACCCCATTTTCCCCTGGATAATAGACTTATCGGAATTTTCAAAAAAGCCATGAAAGAAAAATGAAAAACCACGAAGAATTGCTGACTAAAGCCTTAATAAATCCTCTGAAATTTTGACTTGTATTGCTTAGGTCTCAAGCCCGTGTGCTTAACGAAGGTTCTTCGAAAAAATCCTGTATCCTGGTATCCCATTTTGTAACAAATTTCCTCAAACGTCATTTCTTCCTCTTCCAACATTTTTTTTGCCCTTTCCACTCGGATCCTTTGCAAATATATTTGTGGAGTATCACCTGTAGCAGTTTTGAAACGTCTTTGAAAGGTACGGCGGGTCAACCCCACGGATTCAGCCAGTCTATCCAAGTCGATATATTTCGGCATATCCTTTTCCAAAAGAAGCTGAGCAGCCAACACCTCATTGTCATTGTGATTCCGCTGAAAATCAAAGGGCGTATATGGTGCCTGCGAAGATCGTCCGATATCAATGGCCAATGACTTGCCACATTGTACAGCCACAGCATGCCCAAAAAATTTTCCCATCAAATAAATGGACAAGTCAACGCAAGAGCTAAAAGCCCCCGAACAGTATAGTCCGTCACAATCTGTCACAAGACGCTCCGGTTTGAGCAGCACTTTTGGGTAACGTTGTTTGAATTGATCCTTTATCGCCCAATGGGTCGTTGCTTCTTTTTGGTCCAACAGGCCTGTTTCTCCAAGGACAAATACTCCAGAACAGAGGGCAGCCAGTTCGGCACCCTGTTTATATTGCTTTTGCAACCAGGGTATAACCTCCCCCTGTTCATGTAATGTCTTTTCAATATCGAGAATGGAGGAAATCATCACCAAGTCGGTTTTCTCTATATCATGCATGGCCTTATGGGGCGTAATACTAATGCCGTTAACACATTCTACTGGTTTGCCGGTGGGTGTAACTATATTTACGGAAATAGCTGGAAAAGGAGTTTCCCAACAGGCATTTTTGCACAGCCACGGTAGTTTAAAAACATCCATGGGACTGGTGACAATGGTAGCTGCCGCATCATCGAGAGCCAGAATTGTTATATTTTTCATCCCTGGTAACCTTTTACTCTTATCTCATCTGGAGAGATGCCAAATTGATTCTTTAGTAATTTTCCCCGTATCAGAGTCACATCCTTCAAGCCAGACAGAAATGTCACTTTTGACCCTTAATTTGTCATTTATGACACTACCAGTGCCAGCAAAAAACAAATACTCTTTTTTCACGCCTCTGCTTTTCCCAAGGTAAATTCAAATAGGAGGATATAAAAATGTGTAAAAAGATAATAATTCTGGCGACTATTATTGCGATTGGCGGAATGAGTGCGATGGCCTGGGCTGGAGAGTCAAAACGTTTTGATGAAGGAACCCAGACATGTCGACACTTTTCATTTCCAGGTTTAGCCGAGGGCTATAAGACATTTCGTAATATATGTAAAAATTGCCATAACCGGCAAAATGAAGTCGGAGCCCCTTTTTTACATACCGAGTCAAAAACCAACCTGGCCTGGAACAGAGTATTTTTTGAGAAATATCCCACTTGTGCCACTGATGGTTCGTGGGATTCGCTTTCCTTAGACGATCGGTTAAAATTGAACGACTACCTTTTTTTAAAGGCACATGGACATGACGACCCTAATGATGCCTCGTGCGCCTGATAAAGGTGACGGCTCCCGGTCCGGGAGAGAAAAAAAAGACGAGTATTAATGATCAGCTAACCATTAATACTCGTCTTTTTTAAGTTTATTACAGAAATTATTTACTTAAGGAATTACCGCCATCTCATCTGTGGGTTCCGGGGCTTTCTTTCTGTGTTTAGGCATGGCTGGTTCCCCCTCAGGATCAGGGATTTTTGCCATCTCAGCCGGCTTTTCCGGTGTTTTCTTATCATACAAATCAAAAAGTTTTTCTTCTTCGGTCTTTGGAATGGTGGCCATTTTCTTTTTGGCCCCTTTAGGTTCTATTACCTGTGCTCCCTGCACGTCAACCTGTGATTCTGTTTTACTCTGATCAGTTGCGAAACAAAGGGATCCAAAGCAAAAAGAAAACCCTAGACAGAGACACACTGTTATCACTCTCACCTGCATCTTCTTCCTCCTAAAAGAATCGTTCATACAAATCCTGCACAGGCCACTATCTCCAATTTAATCATTAGCCTGTTCATCATTTGTAATCCTGATGGAGGAAAAGAATGGCTTAAATGTAATGGAGAACCAAGCAGTTTATGGCCACCAACAAGTCCGCCTCTCTCACATCGGATTCTTAATACAGAATATCACATACCAACTGTTTTTCCAGCGTCTTTTCTAAAACAAAAAGGTGATTTCGACCACGCTATAATTCACATGCCCCAGTAATTCGTTTGTCCGCCAGTGCTAGTCGCGCTCCCTGCAATGCTTCTTCTGCAAGACAACTTGTCGGCAGATCTGATACATCCCGACCGAATATCAGATCAACAATCTCTGCTGGTTTGATTCCTTCCTCAGGCGAAGCGGGCACATATCCTTCATTCTTCCCCTCGACACGATAGAGTAAACCTCCATCAACAAGTTCATTGAGAACAATACGAATAAAACCGGCAGGCTGCCTTATCTGATTTAAAAGGTTTTGAAAACTGGTAACGGTACGGGCATGATAATCACGGAGCGCCAAATCTAGGATACTGTAGGCAATTGCCAGACGCATACTGGGCAGAAGTCGCACCTCTTTGCGGATATAACCGCGCCACTCCTGCACCGCAAATGATGTTTCCGCTCCCAGCAGGAAGACTAGCCAGCCCACATAGATCCATAATAAAAAGAGGGGCAAGGTGGCAAACGATCCATAAATCGCATTATATCTAGCAACACCAATCTGCAGATCTACATAGAGGGATTGGACAATTAGCCAGCCGCCGCCCCCCACTATGCCCCCAACAAATGCTGGAAAAATCCGTACCCGGGTATTGGGTAAGAATTTATAGAAAAGTGCGCATGCTCCCACCACAATGATTAACGGAAGGATGTTAAGTAACAAGGCAGCAAGCCATTCCAAAGGTAAAAAATCCTGGAATTGGGCAAACAGCGTCGGACTCTTCAGAGTGGCCTCGGTGGCCAGGGCAAGATTTATGGTAATGGGCAGTAAAATCATCAGAGCCAGGTAATCGATGATTTTACGGCTAATGGGTCGATCCCGGCTGGCCTGCCAGATGGCATTCATGGCCTCCTCAATACTGCCAAGCACTGACAACACCGCAAGAAGGAGACCAATAATACCAAAGGCACCAAGGGCGGCAAAATTGGTCTTATCCACATATTCAAAGACTTGATCCACAGCCTTGCGCAGATGTCCGGTCAGATTGGCATTATCTATATCACTCTCTTGCAACTCCGTTTGCCCATCTCCCTTTTCAGGCGCAGCAATCTTGCTTTCCTCGACTGTTATTTGCCCATCGGATTCCTTAATTACTTCATCTGCAGGCTCTTCCAATTGTTCAATAAAACTATAGGCAGCCTCCCGCATCTGCCCACCAGCGCCAAGCCCCTTTAACACAGCAGTACCAAGAGCTAGGAGAGGAACCATGGAGAGCACCACTGTAAATGTTAAAGCGGATGAACGAAGGGGGATACGGTCTCGATTAAACTCTTGGAAAACAATATATATGACTCGTAAAATTGCCCGGCCTTTGGCAGAAACCATACTTTCCCCAGGTGCCGGCACGGTCCAAAGCCATTGCATACCTTTACGCCAATATGCATGCACATTCTCAATCAATCCGATGTCTTCCGATATGTTGGATTTTTCATCCTGATTCATTCTGTAATCCTTGATAGGTTTGAAAAACTCACTCCTATGGTGATACCTTGGAAGAAAGCACTGTGTCAAGGAAGGAGACACAATTCTGCATGAATTGTCAGAACAAGAACAATGGCGCCTTCTCTAATAATTCCTTGCATAATATTGCTCAGAGCAGGACAATGAAATGTAATCAATTTGGAGAAATACCTGTGACAAACGCATCATTTCTCAAACATTTTCCTCCCCGACTTTTATGTCGATTTCTCACCTCTTTTACTGGCCTACTCATATCCTTGACACTGTTATGTAATTGCGCTCTATACAGCATTGATGCGTATGCCCATGATGTGCCGGTTGAAGAGAAAGTCACCCTGAATGCAGATGAGCTGGAGTGGTTAAAAGAACACCCTAAAATCCGCCTTGCGCCTGACCCTGATTTTCCACCCGTCGAATACCTGGACAATAACGGCAGATACAGAGGAATAGCTGCCGATTTCATTGCACTTATTGAAAAAAAAATACCCATTAAATTTGAAATTGTTGCCTTAAAAAACTGGGACGAATGCATCAGGCAGGCCAAAAGCCGGGAAATAGATATGTTCGGTGCAGCTGTCTCCACCCCTGACCGTGTTAAGTATCTCAGGTTTACAAAACCTTTTGTTGAATTTCCTGCTGTTGTTCTCGTCCGTGAGAAAATGAAAATCCCGCCAACTGTGACTAATCTTGAAGGACTGACGGTTGCAGTTGTTTCCAATTATGCTGCCCACGAATATATGCGAGAAAAATACCCAGACCTCGATCTTGTAGTCATGCCTGATATTTCCACCGGCCTCAGGCAGGTTTCACTGGGGCGTGTTGACGCCATGGTGCTGAACCTGGCATCTGCTTCTTTTTATATTGAAAAAGAAGGCATAACAAATCTCCGGGTGTATAAAGATTCAGGTTTTATTTATGACCTGTCTTTTGCGACTCGGAGTGATTGGCCTGTTTTGAATACAATTCTCCAAAAGGCCGTTAATTCCATCACCAAAACTGAAAGATCAAAACTTATCGCGCCGTGGATCAGTGTACGCAGCGACCAATCATGGCGACCAAGCAAGAAGACCCTCATCATTGTCGGTGTACTTTGCTCTGTCAGCATTTTTATGATCGTCCTTTTTTGGAATGCATCATTGAGAAAAATAGTCACCACGCAAACCCAAGAATTACAGAAAGAACTACTCGACAGAAAAAAAGCAGAAAAAGAAAAGGAAGAGTTACTCCAGAAAATGCACCGGGCAAAAAAGATGGAGGCCCTTGGCATGCTCGCCGGAGGTGTTGCCCACGACTTAAACAACATCATCTCCGGACTGACAAGTTATCCCGAGTTGTTATTACTGGAAATTCCCCAGGGAGACCCACAACGAAAACTGGTCCATGCAATTAAAGATTCTGGTGAACGCGCCGCAGCCGTGGTCGCAGATTTGTTAACTATTGCACGTGGTGTTGCAAGTGCCAAGGAAGTAGTCTGCCTTAATGATCTTATTGATGCCCATCTTGAATCACCTGAACACACAAAAATAACCTCTAACTTTCCAGAAATCACAATTGAAACGAAGTTTGATGCAAAACTCCTTAATATCAGGTGCTCGACAATTCACCTCAAGAAAATTCTGCTCAACCTTATTTTAAATGCGCTGGAAGCAATTAAAACCCAGGGGAATATTGCCATCACCACTACAAACATCTATCTTGATCGCCCTCTTAAGGCATACGAAGAAATTGAGACCGGCGAATATGTCTGTCTCTCCATAACTGACAGTGGTCCGGGAATCGAAGCCCAGGAGCTTGAAAAAATTTTTGAACCTTTCTATTCAAGTAAGTTTTTAGGACGAAGCGGTACCGGACTTGGGCTGGCAGTTGTTTGGAATTCTCTGCAGGACCATCAGGGCTATATCAATGTAAACAGTGATGCATCAGGTACAACCTTTGATCTTTACTTCCCCGTCAGCAGAGAAAAAATTAAAGAGCTGTCACCGGAAATTCAACTTGAAAAACTCAAAGGAAATGGAGAAAAAATTCTCGTTATTGATGATGAAAGCACTCAACGGAATATTGCCTGTAAGATCCTGGAAACTCTTAACTATCAGGCAATCTCTGTATCCAGCGGCGAAGAAGCAATCAGCCATTTAGAAAATAATACTGCCGATTTACTCCTCCTTGATATGATTATGGAACCAGGGATAAATGGCCGAGAAACATATGAACAAATTAAGAAAACCCATCCAAATCAGAAAGCTGTTATTGCCAGCGGTTTTGCTGAGACAATAGAAGTAAAGCGTGCCCAGGCTCAAGGTGCGGGTATTTTCATCATAAAGCCGTATTCCCTAGAACAACTTGGCCTTGCCGTTCAAGAAGAACTCCGAAAGTAAAACCAGTCTCGTTTAAAAGTCTTCCACTGCCCGGATAATATGGAAATAGTCAGCATACACCTCACTCTTAGCCGAGACGTAATTTGATTGTGCCCTGGAAAGATTGGCAATGGCCTCCAGCAATTCAAATTCCGGGGTGATCCCTTCTTCATAAGAGAGACGAGTCACCCGTAGATTTTCCTCTGCCTGAGTAATACTGCCGGAAGCGACCCCAACATTTTTCAGGTTCACCCCATAGTCAAGAAAGAGAGTCTTTAACCGAGTAATCAGATCCCGCTTCAACTCCTCAAGATCATATCGTATTGACCTAGCTTCCAACCTGGCAGCTTTCACCTGCGAATTTTTCCCAAACCCATCGAAGAGGTTCATGGACAGCACCAATGAAGCCCGCAATTCTTCATCATAGGTATCGCCATTGCCGGTGAGATAATCGTCGTCATATCTTCTATAACTCCCCACCACATCGAGATGGGGATAATATTCGGCCTTTTCAGCCTTCACTGTTAATTCAGCCGCCCTCACCGCCTCTTCCAACGCCTTTATTTCACTGCGTTTTTCCAGCATACTTTCTTCGTGTTTCGTGTACCCGGCAAGGCCAGGAAGTTGCTCGAATTCCGGGAAGGTTAAGGCTCCAGCGTCAACCGTCCCATCAATCTCTCTTTGCAGATTGAGAATACTCTTTTGCAGACCAGCTTTGGTTTTTTCTCGATTGATCTGGGCATTATCAAGGTCCACTTTGAACTTCAATAATTCACTCTTCTTTATGAGGCCTACAGCATAGCGATTTTCTGCGTCCTGATAGTGTTTCAAGAGGGTTGAATAGGTATCCTCTTCCACCTGGAGATTGGCCTGCCAGTTATAAATAGCCAGATATTGCAAGGCGACTTTAAGTTGAACATCCTGCCTGATGGCCTGCAATTTATATCCTTCAGCTTTTCGCAGGAGGTCAGCAGAGGCAATGGCGTATTTATCTCCAAATCCGGCAAAAAGATTCCAACTTACCTGGCCCATGGCGACGCTATTTTCCCTGTCCTCAATGGTGCTTGCCTCGTCTAAATTGGTGGCAGTGTAGGAGAGATCAACAGAAGGATAATAACTACTTCTGGCATTGCGGATATTCTCAACACTCTTTTCAAGCTGCGCTTCATATCGCTGAATTACATAGCGATTCTCCAGAGCTCTTTTCTGTAGTGCAGCAAGATCAGTTACATTGATTGCGTGGGCCATATGGACCGAAATAATAAGAGTAAGACAACTGACCATAAAACTAAGCAATTTCATCAACACGACTCCTTTCAAAACCTATAAAAAAGGCGAGAAGCGATGGGATAACGAAAAGGGTAAATACTGTAGACATCGCCAAACCACCCAGCAAAATACTGCCAAGGCCACGATACAACTCACTTCCCGAACCAGTGGAGACCACCAGAGGTAACATGCCGAAAAGGCTGGTGGTAGCACTCATAAAAATGGGCCTGATCCGGGTCTTCACCGCGTCAGATACAGCCGCCACACCGATCATCCCCTGATAGCGGACATTATTCAGCGATTGATGAACAATGAGAATGGCGTTATTCACTACAGTTCCTATAAGAATAATGAAACCAAGCATAGTGAGGACATCAAATCCCTGGGGATAGATGAAAGCGTTTACCGCCCGAAGTCCGATGAATCCACCAGCCGCAGCCAGAGGAACACTGAAAAGAATAATGAACGGATAGAAAAAATTCTCAAATAGAGCGGCCATCAATAAATAGGTGATCGCCAGGGCCAATAGAAGATTCCATTGCAGAGCATTCTTGGTCTCCACGAGTTTATCGGCATTGCCACCCACATTTATCTCTACACTATCCAGGTCGCCGGACTGCTCCAGCATACCAATAATGTCATTTTCAATGATCTCCATGGCAGTCTGCAAGGCAAGATCCGCCGGTGGTGTTACCTGCAGGGTAATGGTACGGTCACGCTCAAGATGGTTGATCTGGGTCATACCCTGGCTGTATTCCAAGCGGGCCACATCGCCAACACGAATGAGCTTGCCATCACGGTTCACCAAAGTGGCGCTCAGGATATCTTCCGGCGTTGCAAATTCACTGTCCGCCCCTTTCATGATCAGGTCAATCTGTTTCATACCTTCGGGCCGATATTCTTCAATTTTCCTACCATCCATGAGAATATCCACATAGACACCAAGGTCATCTTCAGTCAGACCATTGGCTGCAAGCTTCTCCTTATTGGGAATAATCTTTGCCTCTGGATAGCTTGTTTCCACCGAAGGAATGGGCCGGATCTGGGCACCCGGGATCTTGGCGGGAATGATGCCGAACATCAGTTTTTGGGCCACTCCGGCAATAGTATTGATATCCCCGCCGGAGATATTGACATCGATATTTCTGCCCTCGCCTAAGCCCATTTCAAAAATACCGGCCTGGACACTGACCCCGAACACGCCTGGAATCGAGTTCATAATTCTATTAAAAAGCGGCATCATTTCTTTGGCACGGGTGTCATGTTTGCTGATCCCGCCAAAGAGGTTAAATCGGTCCGCTCCCACGTAGAACATTTTTTCGATCTGCGGGACACCATCTTTCCCGTCTTCTTTAAAATAGGGTTCAGCCTCGGCATAGATATTGTGGCCCATGTCTTTTAATTTTTCCGCCGAATACCCCGGAGGCGGAATGAGAATATTGAGTATCAGGTTCCGATTTCCCTGTGGTAAATATTCAGCACTGGGCATCAACCAGAAGATGAGCACAAGAGAAAGTGTGGTGAGTACAATGACACTGCCCAACCTGGTCACCGTATTACGGAGACAGAAATTCGAAATTCGCAGTATATTGGTAGCCAGATATGAGCCAACCTTGCTCTCTTTGAGCTCATTGGGATCATGTCGCTTCTGCCGTTTATAAAACTGATGAATAAGAGTAGGAATCACCGAAACCGAGACAAACAGGCTGAGAAGAATAGAAAAGGTAATGGCAATGGCGATATCCCGGAACAACTGACCCGCCTCTTCCTGGATGAAAATAACCGGCAGGAAAACCGCCACCGTAGTGGCCGTTGAGGCCAGCACCGCCCCCCATACTTCTTTGGCACCTTCGTGGGCAGCGGCAAAGGCCTTTTTACCCATTTTCCGATGCCGGTCGATATTTTCCAGGATGACAATGGAATTATCTACCAACATACCCACCGCAAAAGAGATTCCCGCCAGGCTCACTACATTAAGATTTCTACCCATGGCCCAGAGAAAAATAAATGTACCAATGATTGAAATGGGTATAGCAACGGCAGTTGTCACTGTTGATGTTATGCTACGAAGGAATATGAGCAATACGCAGATAGCTAAAAAACCACCTATAACCACATTCTGCTTCACCAGGGTAATGGCTTGATTGATATAGGGCCGCTGGTCATATACCCAATCCAGAAAAAGCCCATTCTCGGCCAAAATTCCCTTATTGAGCCGCTGAACTTGTTCTTCCAGGCGGTCACTCATTTCCAGGACATTGGCCCCCTGCTCTTTTCGTACCCCGGTTACTATACCCTGCACACCATTGTGAAGAACCGAAACATTTTCCTTCTTATTTCCAGGAGCGACCTGGGCCACATCTCGTAAATAGACTCGCTTGATGCCGTCATCAAAGATCACCACATCAAGAACGTCCATCGGATTTTCAAACTGACTGGTGGTACGTATACGATAATTTTTCTTTCCAACCCCCAGGACACCTGCAGAAACATTTCGATTGGCCTTTCTGATGGCACCCATGATCTGATTAATGGCAACATTATGGCGGGCCATCTTTTCAGTATCAATGGTGACATGTAATTCGTTTTCCGTACCGCCGAAGACCAACAGGGAGCCGACACCTTTCACCCTTTCCAAATGCTGTCGGATATTATCCTCATAAAAAGTTTTATAGGTGTTGATGTGGTTATTATTTCCCTCAACGGTCTTCAACATCATCCAGATTACCGGGGAGCTCTGGGCGCCGGCAGCTTCAATGATGGGCCGGTTGACGTTCTCAGGGTAATTGGAAACCTCATTCATTTTGTTAGAAACCCTGAGCAAGGCATCATCCAGGTCGGTTTCCAACTCAAAAGAGAGAGTCACTTCGGAATAATTATTGTAGCTGGCACTCTCCATTTCGGTGAGGCCCTGGAGACCTTTCAAAGATTTCTCCTGTCTCTCGACAACCTCCTTTTCCATTTCATATGGGGTTGCTCCAGCCCAGACCGTGCTCACCGTAATCTGTGGTGTCTCAACATCCGGAGTAAGCTGCACCGGTAGCTTGTTGAGACCAATGAGGCCGAACAAGACCAGTAGAATCACCGCCACTGTTATGCTGACAGGCTTCTTAATGGAATAACTGACAAGATCCATTATTTCTCTCCCTCAATACTTACCGGCTGATCCGGCTGGAGTCGTTCATTTCCTTCTACAACCACTGGCATGCCCGGTGCAAAATATGGATTATCAGCACCAATGGTCTGCCCAAGATAGGTGACAATATTGACCGGTAGAATAGAAGCTTTTCCCTCTTTCACAGTATAGACAAAATCCTGTCCCTGAAACTTAATCAGAGCATCCCTTGGAATAATGGCGAGCTGCTTTTTCTTGCTTGTGGCCATGAACACCGAGGCAGACATATTTTCCGCCACGTTTTCCATGGAAGGAATGCGCACCTTGATAAAAACATTCTTGGTCTGGGCATCGGCCCGTGGCTCTACGTCATCAATAACGCCGGTTATCTCCTTCTGAAAGGCGTTGATCACAACAGGGACTTCTGTGCCTTCGATAACATATTGCAGGTCCGTTTCTGCAATGGGAACCCGAACGAAGAGGTCCTGTACAGAACCAATGCGTAGTAGTTTATTGCCCTGTTGTACCCAGTCTCCGGTATCGACATTTTTTTCCAGAATAATGCCGGCA
>CAYUCH010000098.1:0-14644 GCA_964443295.1 uncultured Desulfobulbia bacterium
ATTGGAACAACATTTTCACTTAACGACCTGTCCGAATTTTCCCGACCAGCTCTGGCATTACGCCCAACCCATACATCATGACCTATCCTTGTCGTTGCGACAGAATCTGGTGGCCATGTCGTCAAGCCTGGAGTTATTTGAAATTCTCTACATCTATCAATAAAATTAAAATGGGATAAACCTTTATAGGGGAAGGGATGCGTAGTCAACCAGTCAGTGGGATGATCTCCTTCCATATTGACACCATTCGAGAAGGAACAATACCGTCCTGTTTCAACCCCTTGAAATAATCCTGAAGAAAAAAAAGTAAATGCCCCAATTTGGCATTTCCCCCAAAATACGGCATGTTTTAAGGCGACTGGAGATTCTGTTTTTAATTCCCCTCCAATTTGTCTTAGGTCAACAACAGAAATCCCCATACTGAGTAATTCCTGCAGTTTCTTAACATGCTCCGGAGTTTGTTCATCCATTTAACTCACACACCTGTTACTTTCCAGCATTGAAGGATTGGCTTAAAAATACCATGAGATTTTGATAGCCTACGGTAGGTCTATGGAGCCTCGTTTGATGTAAACGGGTCAGAAACTTATAATATGGATCTTCCTTGCCATTCATATTTAAATAACAGGATGGCAGGATTGTGCCTTCAATTGAAAACCATGCTTCCAGTTCTTCAAGGCCAAAGAGAAAAACACATTTATTCTTTTCCAACAAACGAAAGAATGGTGAAACTTGCAAAAATTCAAAGAACATTCGCTGTTTTTCAAATATTAAAAAAAAAGGCTTAACGGTTGTGACATAATTTCTATATTTTTCATCCAACCGGTCTCTAGCATAAAAGGCAATCTTGTCGACATCAAATTCATTCTTCAGTATCAACACAGCATTTTCGTGGAACTCCTGTAAATTTCTATCGCCATTGAATACAATCTCAACCAGAAATTGTTTTTCTCTCTTATCATAGATGATGTACTTGGTTTCCGAGTAAGGAATGAACATATAAGACAAAGAGTCAACTTCAGGAAATGATTCAATATTACATTGTTCATACTTTGAAAGGTGCTTCACATTTTTTTCATATAGCTCCGTAAAGATCGCCTGATTTGGTTGGTAATAGGCCTCTACAACTATATCAAGAACTTCCTGACACCTATGTCCTTTTTTATGACATTTTATAAAATTATCCAGAGCCTCTGCATACTTCCCGGCACGAAAGTATATACCAGCCAGCAGAAAAAACGCTTCTCCTTGTCCCTCCGCACCCTGCTCAATTAACTGCTGCAAACAATCTATTGCCTTCTCAACATTTCCTTCCTGTTCAAAAACCAAGGCTTGCTCATATGTATTGTGCGATTGATTATGCATTATCTCCGTGACTCCTAGCCACTATTCCCCATTTATTTAGCTGATTTGCATAGCCTGAAAACGGGCCTGTAGTTCTTGCATAGAAACTCTCTGCCCAAAATATGCCGCAAAGGAATAATCAACTGCATCGGACACCGTTTCCCGGGGGACCGTTAACTCCTGAGGTAAATGCTTGATGATTGATTTTTTCAGCTTCTGGTAGCGCTCTGAAAAACTTTCGTCCATCAGATATTTGGCATAGACAACATACTTATCCTGGGGGGCGGGAATAAATCTCCTTGCCTGATAAAATGAGTCTAGTCTTTTTAATTTTCCATTCACAATGGGGATAGCACTCACCAACAATTCCGAAGAGACGTAATCCTTGAACTCGGTCCCATTTGCTACTAACTCCTGGAAGCTTGCCCGAAGATAGCGGGTACGATTCACCGCATAATAGGTGGGAGCCACATAAGCAGAAAAAAACGAAAACAACCTTCCCAGAGGAGAATCATCTTCCACTGATTCAGACTGATAAGTAGCATTATATGACAAACCATTTTCGCGGAAATCAAAGGCAAGATACTGCCCATGGGCAATGGAATAATTCGGATGATCTTCCAGGAAACTCACACAATCGACAAAACCTTGGGGATAGAGGATGTCGTCATCACCCAACAAAACAACAGTTTCTGTTTCCACACGCTCCAATCCATCCAATATCCGTTGTTGATATGACACTTCAGAAGTATAAAAACGATATTCAATTGAACATGTCTGGCAGGCCGCTTGAATCAATTCAGCTTCACCGGCTTTATCAGATCCATCAAGAACAACAATACTTACCATTTCAAAATTAAAATTTTCTTTGCAATAATGGAGGAGCTTGTTGAGATCGTCAAAACGATTATAAGCTGGGATCAGAATGGTTGATCCATTTTTTATCTGCATTAATAATGCCTGTCTATATTCAGCAATTGCTAATTAGTATAAGCCAGAAGTGCTAACCAACTCGCTTAATATACGCACTGGGCCAATGGGTTAGTCTGTCTGTAATTTTCCCTTCATTGAATGGGAAATCAGGCTCCTCAATTCGAAAATTTGGATTGTGGGCAACAAACTCCTTGGCAGCAGCCTCCGGATTATCTGAACTCCATTCAGGCTGCCCCAAAGGAACATCATACAGGTCCTTCATAATTCCATCTGTCGCCACAATATAGGAGCCTGGTGTGACCATGGGATGATAAGCCTTTAACTCACCTAAAACATGATCTTTTGTATGACATGAGTCCAAAATGACCAAGACCGTCTCGTCCGGGTTGATCATTTCCCTGACTTTTTCCACGATTGCCTCATCGGTGGAACTGCCTTCAATCAGGGTAATAAAAGGAAAGAGTTCATGGTCCTCAATGGCCTTTCGATTATGGGGACGGATTTCAATATCAACACCGATAATCCTTCCTTTTCCCATAACCTTGCAAAGGCTGGCATAGTAAATTAAAGAACCGCCATGGGCCACGCCGGTTTCAACAATGACATCGGGCTGAACTCGATACAAAACTTCCTGCATCCGAATCATATCTTCAGGAAGTTGGATAATCGGCCGCCCCATCCAGCTAAAAGAGTATTCGTATTTCTGACTCCACCCAACTTTCAGCCATTGATGGGCAATCAGTTCAAAAGCCTCTTTTGAATACAAAGGCATTTCCGTACTCTCACCCTCAACATCCTTGGTCACTGTTTTTGTGTCGGTGTCAATTATGAGTTTCACAATTCTCTCCTTCAAGGCTTATGAAATCCAGGCTTATGCCAGCCTCCTGCAGTAGAATTACGTTTTCATCTCTATAGTTTGGATTCATCAAAATTGCTTTTTTTACGCCCCGCTCTTTAAGCGAATAATAATCCACAATGGGGTGACCTGTACCGGCGACAAATTTTCCCTGTTTATTGGGATTCAGGTCCACGAGGCAATCAATGATTTCGGCCTCTGGATCAACCAGGTTTGCAAACGTGACACCTTTGGCCCCTGCCCCCCAGATCGCCACCGGTGTTTCAGCCTGTATCTCTAAAATCCGCTCACGCCAAAATTGACTCAATTGGTTAGCTTTTACGGCATATTGCTCTGCCAAAGCGAGCATATCAACGCTATTATTCTGTGCTGGTAATTTCTCCGCTACTGGTGTCGCTTCCAACCAGAGATACTGGCCGCCAAAAACATGTCTGACTTCATCCACCTGAAAACCTGCCCTTTGAAATATATTTTTCAAAGATTCCTTATTGAAATAGGAACAATGTTCATAGAAAAAATCCCAGATAACCGTGTTCTTGAGGATCCATTCCACACAAGGAGTCTCAAAGAATACCCGAGCATTTGGAGAGGATGCAAGGGCCGATCTTATGGAATTAAGAAGTACCATTGGGGCCGGTACGTGCTCAATAACATGCCGGCAGATCACAGCATCTGCCTGGAAATGAGAAAAATCAGGTCCATAATACGCATCTATAAATTGCATCCGACCATCTAGTTCTGTTTCCGGTCCAGTATAACTTGGATCAAAACCCAGACCCCGGTTTTTTTCACCTCCAGGTTTGGTCAACAAACTTTTGAGGAAAAAACCATTTCCACAGCCAACTTCAATAATCTGACTTTTTTGGATCTGCGCATGGTGAATAAGATACTCCGCCAAGTCATCAACATGCTTGCGAAACATTCCCGAGCATGTCTGTACATTGTCGTAATCAGCCCCATACCCCATTAATGCCGGATCAAACGAGGCATTAAAGACAAAACCACAATTCCCGCAGACCATGAGCTGCAGATCTCCTCGGTTTATTTTCTGGGCTTCCGACTTTCCTGCAAAGACTAAGTTTTGATGAACAGGCACACTGTTCTGCTTTAAAAAAAGCTGCGTTTCTGTGGAATCACAGCAAGGGCAGCACTTAACAGTTTCCATGTCCACCCTCTTTTTCATTATTCTTCCACCAGTTCACTGTATGTTCCAAACCGCTGTGTAAATTAAATTTCGGCTGCCAGCCAATTTCCTCTGTAAGCCGCCGGACATCTGCCGTTATTAAAGGAGGCTCTCCCGGAGAGGCAGGTATCTCTCCTAAACGAATTAAAGAATCATTACCGATTATGTGGCCAACATTATGTACGAGCTCTTTCAAGGCAACAGGCTCACCAGAAGCAATGTTAATCGGTCCTTGAACGTCGGAAAATAATACTTCTACCAGGGCACGGGCCACATCATGCACATGAAGGTAATCGCGAATCTGTTCACCATGGGAACATTTGGCAACTTCATTCTTGAGCAGTGATCGAATTACCGATGACACCAGTCTGGCAGGATGTTCATTGGGCCCATACATAAAAAAAATCCGTGCCCAGGCTGTACTCAAACCGGTCTTACGGCTGAAGGCTTCCAGCAAAGTATGAAGAGAATTTTTACATGTTCCATAGAGCGTAGCAGGTCGGCAGGGTGTCACCAGTTCAGAACAGAAACCGTGGTCCCAGTCGTATTCTGCACAACTACCTGCTACCACACATCTTTTCCCGCCATGCTGTACAAATTCCTGCACAAGAGAAAGACTCGCCTTGAGCCAATGGAAATTCTCAATTGCGTCCCAATAGAGGCCTGGTTCACTATACCAGGCAAGATGGAGCAAATAAGACGGTTGGACCTCTTTGATCACTCCCGCAATCTGACTATCATCTAACAAATTGACATTATGCCAGACACATGAAAATCGTGGCGCATTGGATGGATTCGAATTACCAGAGGTTATTGCATGGATTTCAAAATCTGACTGTTCCAATAGCGGAAGACATTGCTGCCCAATGAAGCCGGTTGCTCCTGTAATGAGTACTTTTTCCATCTATTTTCGCTAGTCGTAATATTAAAAGATGTGCAATCCTGGTACAGGTACCACGAACTTACAGCCCCATTCATTTACGTAGTTGATTTGGGCGGCAATCTCTTCCTTGATATTCCAAGGTAAAATCAAGACGAAGTCCGGTTTTGTAGCTCGCAGCTGTTCTTCTGAGACAACCGGGATATGACTGCCGGGTAGATATTTCCCCTGTTTATGGGGTGATGCATCCACCACAAAATCAATCAAATCTTTCTTTATCCCACAATAGTTCAACAAAGTATTGCCCTTAGCGGCAGCGCCATAGGCTGCCACTTTTTTTCCGGCTTGCTTCTGCTCTATAAGAAACGAGAGCAAATCATATTTCACCTTATCGGCCTTGGCCTGAAAACCTTCATAAAATTTAATGGCTTTGATGCCTTGAGCCTCTTCAATACCAATTACCCTCTCAACATTCTCTAGAACCTTTTTTGAATTATCTTCTTCATGGCCGGCATAAATCCGTAAAGAACCACCATGGGTTGAGAGCTCATCCACATCAAAAATAACCAGGCCATGCTGAGCAAATATTCGCTGTACTGTTGATAATGACAGATAAGAAAAATGCTCATGGTAAATGGTATCGAACTGATTGTACTCAACGAGACAGAGTAAATGCGGGAACTCCATATTAATAACGCCGTCTTCTTTGAGAAGAATTTTCAATCCTGCTACGAAATCATTAATATCAGGCACATGGGCCAAGACATTGTTGCCGATAATCAAATCTGCCCGGCGATTTTCTGCTGCCAATTTACCGGCAAGATCTGCACCAAAAAAATCACAGAGAACCTCAATTCCTTTTTCTTTGGCCACATTTGCGGTTCCTTTCGTCGGCTCAATTCCAAGACAAGGTATTTTTTTTTGGATAAAATTTCTAAGCAGGTAGCCATCGTTGGAGGCAATCTCAACTGCAAAGCTGTCATGCGCCAATGCTAAACGGGCCGTTATCATCTCAACATAGTGCCGGGCGTGCTCGAGCCAGCTTGTTGAATAAGAAGAAAAGTAGATATACTCGTCACTGAAAATATCCTGGGATTTTTTATACTCGGCAATCTGAACAAGAAAACAATTTTGACAGACCCACAATTTCAATGGGTAGAAGGTTTCAGGCTCATCAAGTTGGACGTGGTTTAAAAAAGAATTTGAGGGTGGTGCATTCACTAAATCAATAAATTGATGCTGCAGTAGATTTCCGCAGAACCGACAGTTCATAAGATAATCCCTTTGAAAGTATCAGTTAAGAACACATGGTTTTGATCTCTTTCAGAAACTGATGTTACCTGTAAAGGCCAGTTTATTCCTACCTTTGGTTCGTTGTAGTGAAGCGCTCCCTGGCTTTCCGGAGTGTAAAACTCCGTATGCATATAGAGCAATTCGCTGTCAGCTTCCAATGTCTGGAAACCATGGGCAAAACCTTCAGGGATACACATCATCTTTAAATTATCCTCTGAAAGAGTTTCTCCATACCAATGTAAAAAGGTTGGAGAATTCTGGCGCAGATCTATGGCAACGTCAAATACCTTCCCCTTTACACAACGTATCATTTTAATTTCCGCTTTTGGGGGATATTGAAAGTGCATACCACGGACCACACCTTTCTTGCGGGTCAATGAAGAATTCACCTGTACTACTTCTTTCTTCAAGCCTGCTGCTTTTAGTTCATCCCGACAGAAAAGCCTGACAAATCGACCTCGATCGTCTTTAAATGGCTCAAGCTCCAGGATAAAAAGCTCTTTGATGGGAGTGTTAACAATTCTCATAGAAAATAAAACCGTATTATTGCACTTCTTCTCTGTACTTTTTCAATTGAGAACCACTGATACACAACCCATTATTATAGAACTCACGATACCATGCTGCTGTTTCTGCTAGGGCTCTGGTGCTATCCCAAACAGGATTCCAACCAAGTTGTTCTCGTGCTTTCCGGCAATCAAGCATCAACATGCCTGCTTCATGGAGTTTATCTTCAACTGCAGGAGTGACATACTCAATTGCACCCCAATTTTTCTGTAATTCCTGAACAACATGGATAACAGTTTTTTGACTTTCCTCATGAGGCCCCAGATTCCATGGTCCAGACAATTCGGTTCTTCCATTATGAAGCAGGCTGCCCAAACGAAGATAGCCAGCCAATGGTTCCAACACATGCTGCCAGGGTCTGACAGATTGCGGACTCCGTATTTCCACTTTTTCGCCAACAGAAGTGGCTCGCATAATATCCGGCACCAGGCGATCTTCTCCCCAGTCACCCCCGCCTATAACATTACCTGCCCGAACGCTTACAATAAGTGTTTGATGCTCCTGATGATATTTTTCAATTGGGAAAAAGGACCGCCGATAACTTGAAGTGATGAGCTCTGCACACCCTTTTGAGGCACTATAGGGATCATACCCACCCATGGGATCACCTTCGACATAGGGACGTGTATACTCTTTATTTTCATAGCATTTATCGCTGGTAATATTGACCACAGCTCGGATTGATTCCACCGATCGGCATGCCTCAAACAGGTTGACCGTTCCCATCATATTTGTTTCAAAAGTACCCACTGGATCAAAATAAGAACGCCGCACAAGAGGTTGGGCGGCGAGATGAAAAACTATATCAGGTTGAAAGTTTTTTAATGAGCGACGTAATTTTTCCCCATCTCGAATGTCACCCAAAATTGACTCAATTTCAGGTGTCAATAATGTATAGTGGTTTGGCTCCGATGGGGGAGAAAGGGCATAGCCGCAGACCTCGGCTCCCAACTCCAAGAGCCACATAGCAAGCCAGGAACCTTTAAAACCGGTGTGTCCGGTAATGAAAATTTTTTTGTTTTTGTACTCTGTTTCGAACATACCCCGGCCAATTTTGATGAGATGTCACCTCAGTCTACAAATATCTACCACACCTTCCATTCAGCCTTATTGTTCCGCCAGAGATCATTCAAGTAGTCCATATCCCGCAATGTATCCATGCAAGCCCAGAAACCATCATGCTTTAAGACCATTAATTCTCCAGCTTCGGCAATTCTCTCCATTGGACCATATTCAAGATCACAACTATCATCTTCATTGAGATATGAAAAAATTTCTCGGTTAAAAACGATAAATCCACCATTAATATAGCCTTCACTATTATCGGGTTTCTCTCTAAAGGAGGTCACCTGATTGCCGTCAATCTTAAGTTCACCAAAACGAGTAGTCGGGTTGATGGCTGTCATAGTTGCTAGTTTGCCATGCTGCTTATGAAAAGCCACTAAATCGCGAACATTAACATTGGTCAAACCATCGCCATAGGTCATTAAAAAAGTGTCACCATCAATATACTTTTCTACTTTTTTCAGCCGAGCTCCTTTTAATGCCTTTTCACCGGTGTTTGCCAATGTAATCTTCCACCCGATTTCATCATGTTGCTGATGAATACTAAACTGCTCCTGCTTTCCCAATTCAATGGTTACATCATTATTCATCAACTCATAATTAAAAAAGTAGTTCTTTATCATGCCCCCTTTATATCCCAGGGCAAGAACAAAATCGTTAAAACCATAATGGGCGTATATTTTCATGATATGCCAGAGAATGGGTCTTGTTCCGATATTGACCATTGGTTTGGGTCGAAACTCTGTTTCCTCTCGAAGCCTGGTTCCCAACCCACCACATAAAATGACAACCTTCATTGCTTCTCCCAATTTGAAAGATGAGTTTTTTAAAGACAAAGAAACATCCTGCTCAACATAGTCTCTGACAGGCCCCGCATTGTCAATAAAGAAACAATTTTATTTCACCTTCTCCCAGATTTGATATTTTTCATTGAGCCGCCGGAAACGTTCATCCTGGCCTATTTTCTCACTTCGTTTCTGGTTGGCGATCAGAATGGAGCCAGGCTTCATTTTTTCCTCCACCATCTCTTCAAAACGTCGTTGGGTCTCGCCATCGGAAAAGGGACAGAAATAATAGACCACGTCAAACTTCCTATATCCTTCATATGCCCAGATATCTTCCTGGGTAACTCGATCTTCACCGATAAATCTCTTGGCCACCTTCACCGGGTGTTCGTCCTTTTCAAAACCATAAACATCGAATTCAAACTGCTCGGCAATGACCAGAACATTTCCGGTTCCACAGCCAATATCCAGGAAAGAGCAGTCTGAGACTTCCCTGCCCCATTTCTTGCGCAGATAATCAGCCACAATTCCGACCTGGTCAAAGACCTGCCGGGTATCCATGGGTACAAAAGGATACTCTTTGGAGGTATCATTGATGGTTGCCCTTTGAGCTTCAAGGGTATGAAAGCCAAGATAGCGATTAATGATGCCGAAAAGCACATCGCGCTCTTCGTCCAAAGATGTGCCTGATGAAGGATCTTGGGGCGTGTCCATATATTATTATAGTCCGTATTCAATAGAGATTACTGGATTCTCTATTTAGATTCTTTTCTTGCACGGCATTGTGTAATGCCATAGATGATAGGAAAATTATTTCCCTGAGGATTCGGCTGCCTTTTTACGGTTACCCACAACCCTGCATGGATTACCAGTAAGAATGGAGTATGGCGGATATTTTTTGACACCCACCACACTGCCTGCGCTGACCACACAACCTTCCGGGATTTCCACCCCGGGCATGACGAAAACATTGGCACCCAGCCAGACACCATTGCCAATTTTCACTTCTCGGTAATCATATCCCTGATCAAATATCGGAATATCGACATCATTTGCTTTGTGATTTACCGACCAAATTTTCACACCTGGTCCCAGGAGCACATGGTCACCCAAAGTCACACCACCGGTGGCCTGGATAAAATTTCCCACACCAATGTGCACATGGTTACCGACCATGAGTTTGTGAACGCCGCGGAACCTTACTCCCTGGTAAATGGTAACATCTTCACCGCAACTACCGAAATATTTGGCTATAAATTTGGCCCGGAGTCTTTCCCCGCATTTGCCGGGAATTTCCCGCAGCAGCCAATTTAAATACATGAACCTGCCATATTTATCAGACAGTTCCCATTTCAATAATTTCAGACATTTCCACATGACAATTCAGTTTCCAGTTCTCATCTTTCTGAAAAATCCGTAAAAAAAAGCTCTAGGACGGAAATAAATCCATCCCAGAGCATTTTTACCTGCTGACCATTTTTTTGCACTAACTAATGCTATTTTACCATGCCATTAGAAGGAATATTCCACATGGAGAAGAGGAGCCGCTCCAGGTTCTCCCTCAAAAGCCTCGGCAGTGCGAAGCCCCATACCGTTTATTATAAATACCATTGCGTTACCACTCACCCAACCTCCTTGATCCACAACATTCTGAACAACCGTTGCAATATCTGGGGTTTGGTGTTTTGCATCAACTACATCCCAAGGAGCAATATTAATCCAAAAAGTAAATGCAGGCACTGTCACTCTGCTGGACACATCAAAATCGGTTGATGAGAACGGCACAGCATCACCACTTGCCTCGGCTGTAATCCTCCATCCAGTAAACATGACATTTGTTTCATCAGTTTCAAACTCGATATAGGCACTAGTTACAACCGCCCCTTGAGGGATATCAACGCCAGTAAAACGCAACCCTACTGTCTGATTTCCACCGCCATGCTGGTCATCGACCAACTCAAGATCAGAACTATCTAACAGCATGAAACCAGACTGATTTTGTTCCACGTCGTCATTACCATTATTAATTCTTACGTCAATCTGATTGGTCTGGTTAGGCGTTATTGTATCAACAGGATCACTTTCAAGGGAATAATTTCCAGCCCCATCATAGGCAGCAACTGTATAAGTATACGCACTTAAAGGGAGGACAGATATATCATGATACATTGTGCCTGTAATATCTGCCAAGAACACGCCATCCCTATATAACACATACCCAGCCACAGCAACATTATCTGTGGATGCATCCCAGGAGAGAGAAACTTCTGTGCCTGACAAGGCTGTAGCACTCAAATTTCCAGGAATACTTGGATCTATGTTGTCTGGTCCATTTACGACTACGATTACCCTATCAGACGTTACAAATTCACCATCATAGGCAAAAATTGTAAATTCATAAGATCCCTCGCTATCAAATGAAACCATGGGATTCGCAATATATAAATCCGAGAATTGAACGTTTCCTGGACCACTCACCTTAGTCCAAAAAATTCTTAAATCATCATTGGGCAGGCCATCGTCAGAAACTATTCCGTCAAGAAAGATCGGCTCTGTTATGGTTACGGACTGATCGGCACCAGCATTAACTGATGGCGCGCGGTTTACAGGTTCACCCACTGTGAATTCCACATGGAGTTGAGGAGCAGCGCCAGGCTCCCCTTCAAAAGCCTCGGCAGTGCGAAGCCCAGATCCAGAAATAATAAATACCATTGCGTTTCCATTTACCCAGCCACCTTGATCAACCACTTCTTGAACAATTGAAGCAATGTCCGGCGTTTGGTGTATTGCATCAACTGTATCCCACGATGAAATATTATCCCACGCTACAGAGGTATTCACTGAAACTCTGTTTGTTACATCAAAGGCGGTTGATGTAAACGGAAGCGCATCATCGCTCGCCTCTGCAGTAATAGATAATGACGTGGGAACGGTTCCCGTTTCATCTGCCTCAAATGAGATAATTGCATTTGTAATGAACGCTCCAGGGGGTATATCCATACCAGTGAATCGCAATCCCACAGTTTGATTGCCACCGCCTGCCTGATCATCAACTAATTCGAGATCTGCACTACTCATAAGCATGGTGCCGGATGCATTTTCTTCAACATCATTATTGCCATTATCTATCCGGACATCCAATTGAAAATTTACACTCCCCTCTTCGGTATGCAATGCGCCAACAGCAACAAGCTCTGGCACTCCCCAATCGGGAAAACCGGGCATGCGCCAGTAAACTTCTCCACTTTCACCAAGGGCGGATGAAACAAACACCGAATCAATTGTCATACCAAGCGCCACCCCTAAATCAGAGAGGTCAATATAACCAACATTGGTAGCCCAGCCGTCCTGATAAGTAGTCTCAACAACAATCGCATGGGAAGTCGGGTTGTATGGATCTTGGATAGATTGTAAATCCAAGGCAACTAAAGCAGCATTACCCGTGCCATATTCAAAAATGACCAAATCATTGCCTGGACCGTTGAATACATAATTATCTGTAAAACCAAGTTCAACATACTGGGTAGGCGGTGAAGTACTATTGTAGTCCCCATCTTCCCCTGGCAGCATGTCATGCTCACCATATTCCATCCAGGTATCAAGGTTTGAACCGGTGACAGCTTCCTCAAGTGTGAAAGCGCTGGAACCATTTCGATATCCGAACGTACCTGTAAAATCTGTGGACAGAACAGAATCAGCAAAACCATTGTCCGGAAAATCTATCCCACCAACTATGGCGGCATTGGCTGTTCCTGCGAAAAAAATGGCACCAAGAAGAGAAGTGATGGTTGTTTTATTGAGTTTCAATTGGGCACCCCAATTTAAAAATTGTATCGTAGGCTTGAAATTCTCTACATTTTCCTACAATAGGAGATAATTTAGAAAAATATATGCAATCTTATTATATAGTTGAGAACCTAATCTCATTATAGTCCGGCTTTTCCACCACATGTTGTTCCGCATTACCTCCCACTAAGAAACTGAGGCAACCATCTAAATAAAAGCACCAATCTTGCAGCATCTCAATGTCCTCGACACCATTTGATGCATAAGAATGGATGGAAAACACGATGGATCGAATGCATTTTAAAATCATACCCAGTTGGATTTTTTCAGGATTGCATTCAAATCCGGAAACTTCCTGGTAAGCTTCGACAAATTTCTGAAGTCGAACATTATCCGGTCCGGCAATAACAATTGCCGCCGCGCCAACTTCATATTCTCTAGGGCCAACTACTACATTATCAAAGTCAATTAACGCTAAGAGCTCATCGTCATCACTAAAAATCAAATTTTCCCAATTGATGTCATTGTGGATTGGGATAGGATCTTCTAAATCAAATGAATTACTATTTTCGGAGTTAACTATACTGCCCACCACATTGGCCAACTCTGGAGCCCTTTTTATAACCCATCGATCAAAATCACTTTTAACAAGTTTGAATCGAAGCTTATTGAGACCAGACAAACTAAGCCCCTGACCTTTTAAAAATTCCTGTCCGATATTTTGAACGCCATTAAAGATATCTTGGCCTGTTATCGTTGGTCTATCAGCAAGTCTCTTTTTGAACTTAGCAGCAGCAATTCGATGGAGATTGCCGATTGCCCTTGCAACTTTTTGAATTATTTCAATGCCTTTTTCGCTTTTATGAACACTCGGGCTTAAATGTTTTCCCTCCGTCCATTTATGCAGGGAATACACGGCATCAAATAATTTAACCATAGTCTTGCCGTATTTTGTTTGTTCAAGTTTTGCCAAAGGAAAACCTGCTTCATCAAGTCGTAACTGCAAGTCGTGGGCTAATAACAATCTTGAATTGAATTCATCTTGCGGATAGCACTTCAATACCCATGATGAAGTACCAATGGTGACAATGGCATTATGGTTATAGAGCTTTTGAGGAATCATAGAAAAATCATCTATTTCCCCTCTATAAAATGGATAATATTGAAAAATCTCTTTTGCGACGTCTTTGGTCAATGTCCCTTTACAACTCATTTTTATCCGCCAATCTCTCTATTTTAAATACAACTCTTATTAATTCGAATGTTCATCTTCGTTCTACATCAACCTATACCTCATAGAAACAGTTCCTATTTCTCTATATAATAAGCAAAGTATGTGCCATCCCATGACAACCAACCCAAGTAAACTGTTTTTTCTTTTTATTTCAAATGGTTAAGTCGATAAAGAAAAATAACATGCACAAGACCATATCCGGGGCAAATAGGAACACCAAGATTATTCCGCTATTCCGGATTATTTTCGAGAAAAAATTCCGGCCATCCGGAATAGCCCCCCTAAAAAACCATACGGTCATTGACACATAATATTACAAAAAAACCTGATCACTTGCTGCAATCTCAATCATGGTCCTCGCGTATCTCAACAGAGGAGTCCACAATTGGGTTTCGAGCAAAAAGATGGACGGCAATGATACTCACTTCGTACAAAATGACCAACGGCACCCCCATAAGCATCTGATTGACTATATCGGGAGTCGGGGTCAATATGGCTGCAATAATAAAAGAAATTAACAAAGCATATTTTCGATGCTTCCTCAAAAAAGCTGCAGTTACCACACCCAACTTGGCAAGTAAAACCATAAACACGGGCAATTCAAAAATAACGCCGAAAGCTATCAAAAGCCTTAGTGATAAGGAAAAGTACTCAGATACCGTAGGCATAGGCATCAAAAAGTCAGAAGCATATCCCGTCAAAAAACGAAATGCGGGTG
>CAYUCH010000099.1:0-14521 GCA_964443295.1 uncultured Desulfobulbia bacterium
TCGGAGGATCACCAGAACACCCTGACCATAATGCCAAGACTGGCAAATCTTCAATTTTAATATTTGGAGGCAGCTTTGTTCGACAATCAATAACTGCCCATCCCCATTTGATATGGGATAAGTCTGTACCAGAAAAATCGGCACCACTCAGGTTCATGATTCCGGTCGATTGTCCAAAAACTGCTCCATTCATGTTTGTATTCAAGAAAAACGTTTCTTGAAGATCTGCGCCCCGAAAATCAACATCCGAAAGATCATGACCATTCCAGGTAGTTCCTCTGAGATGAGCCAATATTAATTTCGTGCCACTAAAGTTTGCATTTGATACCGATGCATACTCCAAGGATGCTTTTTCCAGATCAGACTCTGAAAAATCGGCGTTGCCAAGATTCACGCCATCAAATTGTGCCCCCCGAAGATTTGCTCCTTTGAAACTGACAGATTCAATTCTAGCACCCATAAATTTTGTTTGTCCGATACGTTTTAGGTTCTCGAATTTTGTTTCCGAAAATTTGGCATGATGAAAATTGCACTTGTACATTTCAGCACCCGTGAAATCGGCTCTACTTAGATCAGCCCCAGAAAAGTCCACGTGGTTGAGTTTCGCTTCGCGAAAGTCAGCTCCGCGTAAGTCTGAACTAGAGAAGTCAGTTTTACGAAGTTTTGCTTTGTGAAAGATTGCCCCCTGCAATTTTAAGAACGAAAAGTTGATGCGGTCTCGACCACTGTCAAATGATGAAAAATCCTTTTCATCAGGACTCAGCTCATGCAATTTGTTGAGTTTGAGAACTGAAAAAGTCTGTCCACGACGTGCTTCAACATTTTGCTCATCAATTTCTAACGCAGCACTATAGTCAGCCAATGCTTCTTCGTAACGCTTCATCTTGTATTTAAGCTCGCCCCGACTAATGAAAAAAGAAACTTCTCGGGGAGCCAGTCGCAACAATTCGGAGTATGCCTTTTCAGCATTGTCAAGCGCACCGTGTTTTGCGAAAAATGTTGCGTATTCAAGAAGGATTGGCGCACTCAAATTAGGTTGCTGTAAATATACAGAAAATGCTTCACATTGAATCCTGTATTCTTCAAGGGCTGGAGCATATTTGGCAGAAAAAAAATCATATGACTCCATCGAGCAATAATTCACCTTGTAGCCGCCATCTTTATCGAGATTGGCGAACACAGCTACTTCCTCTCCTATAGTAAAACGCCAATTTCCAGTTATTGAATTATTCTTTTGTTTGATCTCGATCTCAGCAAACGACTTACCTTTATAGGTTGTGCTAACTTTAAAAAGGGTGATTGGGTGGGTCATTCTGCCACGCCGAATTTTTCCAGTAGGTCCATTCCGTTCAGATATTACTGTCCCTTGGAAAATTAAATCTGATATAGCTATCAGTCCTTCAGGTGACGGAGCAAGGCAGTCAAAAGCAAAAGCTGGCGAAGTCACAATAAGCAGCATGAATAATAACCAAACACTGCTCAATCGACTTATAGAAAATATGCATAACAAGAATGCAGATAACTTGTTCATTTCATACTCATCCTTTGTTGGGGATAGACTGCGTATTATTCTTTAAAAATTCAGAGACCATACGACTGTGAGACATCGCAATTAAATGCCCGCCATCGTCTATAATATCTGCACCATTATCGGGCGAAGAAATCACTTTATCTTTTGCTCCATGAATATGGAACACCTGGCAATTTGGTTTGGTATTTCCATCCCACTCAAATACTGCTTTGCACATTGTTCTGATAAAATCACTTTCTGATTTGCTGAACATTTCAAACAGCTTGCTTTCAAAGGACAAGCTTACCTTGCCTGCGAAGGCTTGAATTAAGTGTATTGGGGCAATTTCGGCTAAGCCACTGAGATTTTTCAATACTGGATTAATATTTCGAGGTGTCAGTGTGCTACCAATTAAAATCAATCTTTCAATTTTGATTTTTTTGGCAATTTCAGCGGCCACAATACCACCGAGAGAAGAACCACCGACAATTTGATTTTCGCTTATGTTTTTTTCGTCAATAATCCTTTCTGCGATTTCAGCAATTGATTTCTCTCCGTTGTATGGAAGCCAATCAGAGAACTCCACCCATGACAAACTGTCATACGCGGAATCAGCATACATTTTTGAATCTGCCCCCATACCCGGCAGAATAATTGCATTCAACTTTCCTTCCTTAACGGCAGTGCTGAGAGGCGCGCCAAAAGCCTTAAACGAAAGACCACAACTGAAACTCGTCCAGCCTCCTCCTCTTGGCTATTTTTCTTTTTTACTTTTGACTATGTTCCTATACGCTTTCAATGAACATTCGGTAAAGCGTAAATGATAACGGCTTAGATGCAAATAATAGTGAAACCTCTTTTCCTCTGCAGGGGTTTCCAAAAAACCTACGGGTTTATAGCTACAATTGTCATTTTGAAAACGGTTAATGCTTTCGGTTATCTCTTCCAACAATTCAAGGCAAACAGGGCTGAAAAGCTCTGAAATTTTTTCTAAATCTGCCTTGTCTTTCAAATACTGTCTTTCCAGCTTGGATCGATAAGGTAAAAGAAGTTGAATGTCTTTTTTTTCTATAATTTGATCAAAAACGTCAGCGACCTTTTTTGCTTCTGCAAGCTCAAGTTTACTCCTTGAGACCAAATTCATTATAATTTTTTCTTCTTGGTTAAAAGCTGCAGAATTATCATTTGACTCACAAGCCGATAAAAAAAGTAGTGAGATGATGAATATAAAATGTAAGGAAAATTGAATTGCGCGCCTGCTTTCCATATTCTTTCCTCTTTTATCCCATTTTCCTTAGGAACCATACACCTCACTCGCAATTGAAGCAAGAGATCCCCAAGGAATCGAATCTCATTTCGCTGGCCTGGTCAGGCTTAGATGACATCTGGACATTTGGATTAAATGAGGGGTTGTTCTGGAGAGGAGAAAAAGAAGGCAAAGCCGACTTTTCTTTTATGCAAGCCATTTCAAGAATTTCAAAAACATCAAAAAAACGACGCAATTTCAAAGGTTATAACCAATTTCTGCAATTAATGTTCTGTCTAATTTTTCCTAAGCAGCATATTACTTCCTGCACCAGAGTAACCAAATTTAAACCGTAACGAACAGGAGGCAATCGGAATGTTAGACCAAAAAATCAAATTAATAAAAAATCGTGTAATGCGATTCGAGGAGGTGGCCCAGTGTACAGGTTTATCGCGCACTACTATCTGGCGATTGGAGCGGGCAGGAAAGTTCCCTGCTCGTTTTAAAATATCAAACAAAGCGGTGGGTTGGTCAGCGCAGGAGGTAGAAAATTGGCTCGAACAAAAACGCAGAGATCTAAGATAGTGTGTTTGCAAAAAAAAAGCCGAACCCTTGTAGCGAGCAAGGATTCGGCAGAAACCAATAACAACATAATATATTAGGTAAACAAATTATGACCAAAAATCAATATGACATCTCGACAATAGCAAAAATGTTAGCCCAAAACGCCGAGGAATATTGCCAAATTATTTACCCAAACGGCGAAAAACAGGGGAATGAATGGGTGGTGGGTGATAAATTCGGCTCCGTAAAACAAAATAATGGTTCGTTTCGGGTATGCTTGGCAGGTCCAAAAGCCGGAACGTGCAAAGATTTTGCTGAACCCCAGGAACCAGCTTTTGATTTTATCGACGCTACCATGTACGCGCTAGGCTTCAACAAAAACGAATCCATTAATTACGCCAAAGAATATCTAGGGATTTCAGCTTCTCCTCCGCCTACCCATTTTACCCCTAGCCCATGGAGTCAAGACCAGTTAAAAAAGCGCCTGATGATGAACGCCAAAGCCGTCTCCTACCTGGGCAACCGCCAGATTGACATCGAAACAATCAATCATTTCAAACTCGGCCTATCTCCTTCATACACCCATAAAAAGACAGGGAGAGTTACAAAAAATGCCCTAACGGCACCCCTTATTGATAAAAATGGGGAGACTTCAAGAAGGAAAACAATTTATCAAAACATACCTGGCGTAACCGAAGGAGCCCCCGGCAAATCATGGATGGGGGGATCTCCGAAAACATATTGCCAGGGAAAATATTCCGGACACCCAGCAATATTTGTCTGCGAGGGTTTGAAAGACCTATGGACAGTCAGGAGAAAGATACTAGGCTCCTCATTGGCGGAGCATTTATATCTCATCACCAGCACCCACGGAGCCGCCATGCCGCAAGAATGGCGGGAAAGTGAATTCTGGCAAGGGTTTTCTATTATTTATTGCGGCCACGACAACGACAAGGGGGGCAGTGAAATTGCGAAAAATGTCGCTGAAATTGTCGGTAAAAAAAGCCATCGAGTTAAGCCGCCGGCTCCCTATAATGATTGGACCGATTATTTTAGTGATCCTGAGAATACAATCCAGACATTTGAAGATATACTCACAAAAGCCAAGCCGATGACATCAAAAAGAAGCAGGGACCAGACACAGGGCAGCAGGCACCCATACACTCCAATTAATGTCCAGGGAGCTTATCATAATGGCAGGCTCTATTATGTCACTGAGACCCTGGTCAAAAAAACCGTCCCGGCAAAAGATAAGAATGGGAAAACTTACAAAAAAGAAGTGGAGTATATTGAGCCGGTGGCTATAAGGTCTGACAGAAAAATGCTTAGAGCTGTCAGGATGCCGGCACCGGAATGTGTGCCAGATAATGCGCGCACCACTCGCCTATCCGACGGGACCCTCATTGACGGTTATCTTGCCAGAAATAAATTTGGAACCTGGCACTGGAAATCGATAGAAAAATTTCTGGACAAATATCACTATCCTGAACCATTAAATGAGCTCATTCCCCTTATCAGAACACATTTACGCCATTCTGTATGGCTGCCCCATGATGATGACTATGCTATTTTAACAACCATTGTTGTTGCCTCCTACTGCCAGGAAATCTTTCAGGCGGTGCCGTTAATTCTCGTCAACGGACAATTTGCTACAGGAAAAAGCCGACTGGGCGTTGCCATCGCAGAGCTATCTGCCAACTCTCATATTGTAGGACAAATCAGCGCCGCTTCAATCGTGCGATTAATTCATGAGAGCAGAGGGTTAGTGGTTCTCGATGATCTTGAAGCTGTGGCGAAAAAAAGCAGGAGCGGAAATTTTGACGAATTATTACAGGCACTTAAGGTGTCGTACAATAAGGCAACGGCGAAAAAAATGTGGACAGATGTCAAAACCATGAAAACCGAGCAACTCAATTTTTTTGGTATCAAAATCGTAAATAATACGCTGGGAGTTGACAAAATCCTCGGCAGCCGAATGTTGCGAATTCAAACCCGCAACATACCCAAAGCTTATCTCCCTGATTTTTCATCCAGGCCAGCGTTACATCCAAAGGAAATTCACGACCTAAAAAATAATTTGCACAGCTGGGTTTTCAATAATGTTGGTGAGATCGCGGAAACATACCAAAATTTGCACCCCTCTCAGTCAGACAGATTTACCGAAATTACCGCACCGCTACGAGTCATTTCTGCACTGAGCGAGGACAACAAACTGCAAAGCAACCTTACAAAGTCTCTAGCTAGACAACAATCAGACCAGTCCCTCCTCGAAAGCCCGGAGGAAATCCTCCTGGTTGCTTTGAAAAACATTATCCTGGCAGGATTTCGTAGCGTCACAATGGCTCACATAAAACTCGAAATGCAGGCCATAATGGAGGATGGCCATGGCCAGGAATTCACCTCGGAAATTCCTGAATTTCTTCGACCTGAGTGGATCGGGAGACAGCTCTCAGCAGGGGATTACACCTCCGGGAAGCCTGCTCGACAAAGAATTCATGGGGTAACTCAAACGCGAGTGCAACGATTCCGGGATGGGTTCGTTAATGATATATACGAGTCAGCAAACAACAAACCGGATACAGATATCAGACCTGATGCCCTCGACTTCTGCCAATCGTGCAGCAACTGCAAATACAATATAATTCCGTGCGAGATACGTAATCGTCGGCAAATTCGGAATGAAACACGTTAACACTTGAGATTCACAACTGACCGGCACACAAACTGCTTTATTGCTGTAACATCAGTAAATTATGACTGTGTCGGCGGGTGTGTCGGCAAAAATGCAACGGCACTGGATAATACTAACACCTTGATTTTCTACAGGATTATCCAGTGCCGGACATGAATCATATTGTGCCGGGTTACTGGTGCCGGTCCCATTGCGAACAGTGAACCGGCACGGTAACAGGCACCAGATCATTCTTGCATAACCACCTGATATTATGCACTTTCACATCATGGTGTGCCGGAATACCAAGAAGAGGAGACTGAACGCGACATAGAGTAAGGCTCGTTCATGGGTTTCAGTTTCTTTCTGGATTATCTGGTCAGCTGACTGGTCCTAGCTGACTTCCAGAGGCACTATTCCGTCATTCACTGCTGTGATTATCACCCGGTCAAACATATGGTTGAAAAGAAGGGTGTGGTAACAGGAAATCTTTGATGCCTTGTTCAACATGCTGAGAAAAGAAGGAAGGAATCATTTAACCCATCACCTTTGTTTCCATTTTTTTAATCGTTTTTTGCATTCATCAGCAGGCAGTCTGGAATTTATCGTTACCAACTGACTCAATTTTTCATATGCCTGCTCTTTTGTAACTATTTCCTGGCTGACCAGTTCATCAAATATCCACAGAATTCCATGTACTGGAATATCTGCTTGCTCAGCTGTTCTCCGCAAGGCAGCGTCCCCGGTTAACAATTTTGCAGAGAGTGTCCTGGCATGGAACAAGCACGAACAATCAGCGATGGACAGTGCCTGGTGTTCCACCTCCAATAACTGAACCTGCACCAACTCCTCATAATTGAAAGCCTTTTTTTGCAAAGAGCCATTCTCAAAACAGTGCTCCAATTCAACGACGTTATCCTCCTGAACTTCAGCAGCCGCGAAATCCGTCATATGAAACTCATATTGCAGCTGAAAAAACGATTCCAGAAGATCGATCTTCAGCAAGTCGATGAGGATATTGGCATCGTTCACCAGCAGGATCATGAGACGAAATGAACCTCCTGATCAAACTCTGCCACTGATTTATTCAAAAACTCAGCAGCCTTACTGAAACTGATTATCTGCTCGGCAGCCGCGTGATAGACAAGTTGCTGAAAGCGATTAGCCACCTCCTTGCCCTCGTAATTACCAGGTTCTTCCTTGCGCCAGCCATGCTTACTCGCATAGATACAAAATGACCGGTACATGTTCTCCGAGATAATCTGTAAACGCAAGGCCCGGGCCATGATGGCCTGCATGGAGATACCAAAGATGCCTTTCAGCTTTTTCAGCTCCCACTCGGTAATTTTGTTGCGCTGTTTGCCCAAATCATCCCGCATTATGTTTTCCGGCAAAAGCAAAGCCCCTGCAAAGGCATGGCATAGTTTTTCGGTAGTTTTTTCTTCTACCTCCGAAAAATCAAGCAGCAGATGAGCCAGTTCATGGGCCACGGTAAAACGTTTCCGCGCCAGATCACTGTCCTTGTAGACAGCAACAACGGGAATATCCATGCCTTCAACAAAACCGGAAAGGCCATCAAAATGCTCAAAGTCAGCGACCTCAAACACCTTAAAGCCTTTATCTTCCAATAACTCAACAAGATGCGGAACAGGACCATCGCCCAGCTTCCATTTTTTCCGTATTTCCTGGGCTGCCCGTTCTATATCCTCATGGTTCCTTACGAGGTTATTCGATACCGGATTGACAAAGGGAGTCTGAATATTGAGAATATCTTCCAATTCCAAATATTTCTGCAGGAAATCAATAGTCTGGTATTTAATCTGCTCTTCAGCTTTTTTACTAAGCCGGGATCTCTTTCTAAACTCCAGCCCGGAAATGGAAACCTTTGAAGAACGGAAAAAATAATCCACCTTGACATCCAGGGCACCGGCCAAAGCAAGCAACACCTCACTACCCGGATTAATCTGCCCCTTTTCATATTTACTTATCGCCTGCTTGCTCACCACCGCCCCAGCCTCTCTGGACAGGGCATCCATGCTCATTCCCGCCATCTTCCTGGCGGAATGCAATCGCACGCCGAATTCGTTAATCATGATTATCACCCCTAGTTGACAAATATCATATTTTTCTGGTTTTTGTCAACCGGAAGAACATAAATTATCATCAACAATTTATTGCAGCACACGACAAGGAGCAATTACCGGCAGTAAAAGAAAGGCCTACAACAGAACGGACTAAACAACTAAGCTTTTCTGATATTTTTGGAGTTATGATGACTATGCAAGCACATTTACTTTACCAATATATCCCGTTGTTTTTTATTTTAAAAAATCAACCAAGGAAAAACTTTTCATGATCTGAGCATCTTCCTTGTGCCACTTTTCGATATCTTTTCTGGCCAAACTTTTCAGGCTCTTCAATTGCTCCATACGTCTGCTAATAAGCCCATATGCTTTATAAATCAAGGGGACATTATGTCTTGCTATTTCATTGCTGGTTGTTTCCAGAAAATATTCTTTTTCTCGCAGCTGAAGCGCGCAATTAAACATTGCTTTTTCTGCGGGGAGCAGTTCCCCATCGAGAAAAAACAATTCACGCAATTCTTCTACCTCCCTTTCAGGAGTGCCTTCGAGGTTATAATTTTTTGCGATTAAATTTAAGTCTAAAGCAAAAAACCAGGCGTCATAATAATCAAGAGTCTTAGGTCCTGCGAAAAAATTTTCAAAAAGGTTGGGGTTTTTCCGAAAAATGCCATCAATGCTTACTGCTGACAAACCAAATTTTTTCCCGGCATCACTCGTGATCGTCGGGACATCTGCCGATCTAGAAACATACTGATATTGTCCACGTCGAGAACGAACAAAAAAAACAATCCGCCTGTCACGGTCCACAAAATCCGGCTGTGGTTGTTTGGATTGATAACGTAAAGATGGGAATAATCCTTTCGCCGACATCAGATCGTATATTTCCGCCAAAATAGCCAGCAAAAAGAAACAAAACAGTGGAAGATGATCCCATAATTTATTCCAGTGATAGATACACCCATCGTCAGACATGATCGAACAAAATTCATAAATAGCATCGTCAGATAATTCGAGAAATTCCTTTTTGTCGAAATCAGAGTAGAAATGAAAAGCCCACCAATCCGGAATAGACCTATCAATATAATGAGGAGATAATATTGCGAGAATATACTCTAAATAAACAGTATCAATATCTGTTGCGCCTTTTTTAGCTAGACTCCGGAGACGACTCTCAACCTCTATGTTTTCCGTTACACTATTGTAGATACCGCAGACCCATTTAGAATCATCAGAGCCAAAAGCAGGATATTTACCTGAAATCTCCTGGAATACAATATGACTAACAAGCCCTTTAAACTTGTCCACGCTTCTTTCAAGTTCAATAGCCCTTTCTGCCTCATCCTTTTCCGCGAGACGATGGAGACGATTGCAGACATTTTTTTTATCTTTTATGCGACTATAAACACCTTTATAGAATCCCTCAGAATCCCGCCTATCAGCAGTTGATTTTTTACCTAAAATTTCCAATTCTATAATATTCCAAACAATATTTTTCAATTTAACCGGGTCGGTATCAAATTCAATAAACCTAAATGTGATCTCAATATTGCGCATTAACTCATCAATCTTACCTCTATTAGCAGACGGACTCTGTTTAACATAGGTCTTTTGCCCCTTAGCCCTTTCGGCAGGCAAGTTAAATGCAACATTTGGCTTTTGCCTTCCAGCAATCTTCTTGAGGCAATCAGCCAAATAATGGCAGATTGGCGCTGGAGGCTGTTCATTTTTATAAAAAATCCAATAAGCAACACGACAAATTAACACTGCTTCTGCCTTGGTTGGTTTGAACCCCATGGTAAGCCTCAACAATTCACCCTCTTAAAAAACACCGGGCCAGCTGGCAGAGGTTGCCAGTTTTCGGGTGCAGACCTCAGGCCCAGCAGTAAATTCTTTATGCCTTACTTTTTAATGAAAAGGGAACCACTTCTGCTTTCTCTCCGGCAAGAATCTGTTCTAATTTCACAGCCCACTTATCCAACGCGTCTCTTTTCTCCAAGTCGTAAGAATGCCTGTCATAGACCTTTGTAACACCAGGTTCGACATGGTTTAATATCTTCCCAACCACCAACCGACTTATGCCCATTCCGGTCATGAGGCTAGCAGCTGTGCGCCGCATATCATGCAAAATAAAATCAGAAACACCGGAAAGATCTTTCAGATTGGCAGCCGCCTTCTGGACATTGTTAATATAGCTACACTTGAAGGTTGGAGAAGGGAACAGCCATCCTTCTTCCATTTTTTTTAAGGTTTTTTGTGCATTAGCCACTTTCTTGGCTCTACCACCCCGCCCCCCCTGGACAGCTTTTTCGATCCGCTCATTTGCCAACGCCTTTATTTCCATAATGACTTTCATCGCCATTTCAGACAAAGGCACCCTATGCGACAGCTCATTCTTGGTAAACTCGGACGGGATTGTCCACCAGCCTTGCCCAAGGTCTAAATCCTGCCAACTCATGGACTGCACCTCACCACCTCGTTGTGCGGTGATCAAACGCAATTTAAATGTGGCAGCGACCAATGGATCAAGTCCGGTGAAAGCTTCCCAAATGGCCCGAATTTCATCATTGCTTAAAACCCTGTCACGCTGTTTTTCTTTACCTGGTGCTTTGACTTGGATGCACGGATTTGCTTCCACAATATCACGGCTTACCCCCCAATTAAATATCTTCCTGACAAGAGCAAGGGTCCTGTTGGCCTGGATTGGTGCGCCCCTGTCAACGATACTGTCAAGAAGACGGATGACATCACGCCGCTTTATTTCTTGCGCCTTAATTCTTTTCCACTTGGGCAAAAGGTCCTTCTTAATGATCCGCTCGTCTTCACTCCGACTTTTCTTCTGGACTGCATGTTTGACAAGATATTCGGAGGCCAATTCACCAAAGGTAGGTGCTTTACGCTCTATCTGTTTTTCCTTAGCCGGATTTATACCCCGATCGGCAGCGGCAACAACTGCACGAGCCTCTATCCTTGCTTCCGACAATGACATTCCGGGATACTTGCTTAAAGTTTTCCGAAATCTGGTGCGGTCATTTTTAACCCGAAACATTACAAACCACGTTGTGCGGCCTGTTTTGCCGACTCGCAGCCCCAACCCCGGCCCATTAGGATCCGTGTCGAAATAATCCACCTGCCCCGATTCTGGAACCGGCACGCTCTGCAACCACAATGCGTTCATTTTTACGCTTGGCATTCTGTCCTCCGCTTTTTAGTCAGTGTGTTTCAAACCCATTCCGTAGGTACCCAATAGGTACCCACAAAGCAGTGGGCGTTAATGAAACATCCTGAAACGCAGCAGAACAAATATTTGCTTATTTTACAAGGGAAAATAGATTGTTTGAGTTTTTCATTTTGTTTCAGAGGTACCCAGGAAATACCAAACTTTCCCGACTCTTAATCAGTAGGTCCGGAGTTCGACCCTCCGACGGCCCACCAGTAACAGCAAGGGTTTGCAGACACTTTCAACTGCAAACCTTTTTTTATTTTTTCTATTTTGCACCAATTTTGCACCATCATCTCTCCGGCAAACTTTTTTCTTTCTGCAGAAAAAAGTGAATTTCATCCTGTTAAACATATCATAATTTGAGGTCGTTAAATAATAAAAACTACAGATATCGGTGAGTGATTTCCTCCCGGTGATGGCCCAACTCTTTGGATGTATAGGCCAAGGCATCACGATCAGCTGCCTTATGTTCCATGCCTTTGGCTAAATTTTCTTCCAACCGTTCCACATAGGTTCGTTGTGCGAAATTATAGCGGAGCCCATGGGATCCATTATAATCTTCCCCTTCAATCCGAGCGGACTCTTGAAGTTGATCACGATATTGGTTTTGACTGACCTCGAATTTACCATCTTTCATATGATCACGGATTGCTTGAGCCAAGTCAGAGGGCAAATTCTTAACCTGGATATAGCCTCCCTTCCCCTGAACGGTCAGGACATTTTCGCTCGTGAGCTGGTCGGCACGTATATGGGTAGCCTCGGTGACACGCAACCCATGATCCAACTGGAGTCGGCCAGCAATATACGCCCCTCCAGACAGGTTCGAAATTATCGCCCCAGGATTCAGATAACTCCGGTTAACCGGCTCTGGTTGGGCCAGCTTGGCGATCGTCTCTCTGGCGGCTACAAGATCACCCCGTCGAAATCCCTCACGTTCACACCCTTTAAGGGATGCAATCTTCTGTAAACCAATTTCTATTTTGGCCAGGTGAGCGATATAATTTTTCAGGACATTACGACTCACTCCACTGGCCACCTTTTCCTGAATCCAATCAGCAACTATATGGCCATCGATTTTGGAATAGTCTTTGACGCCGAACTCACGGGCGAAATCGCCTAGGTCACGCCCAGTACGATACACCTCATCCCGATATTCATGGCTATGGATTTTTTCGGAGACAGGTCGGATGCCACCCAGACTCGTATGAAAACTGACAGCACGACTTTTGGATTTTGATAAACCTCGACCCTCAAGATGCGAAAGAATATAGCCCACTTGGGAGGATACTGAACCACGCATAATCAAGGCCTGAAAGCAGATAAGTACAAGCTCTTTTTTTCCTGAAGAGTTAACAGGATCCATTTTTATAGGCTGGAAATGCCTCGCATGCAATCTGGCAAGCGACCAGGATGACTTTCTGACAACCTCATGAGTTTTGTCAAAGGATTCATCATACCTTCTGGTGCACAAGCACCCCTTTCTTTAATCTTTTTTACGCGCCCCAAATGGAGGAAAGGTAACGACTCGGCAACAGGTTACGCGTGTCCGTTCGGTGGACAAAGCACATGACAGAGCAACACAAAGGCACTCAGATAAAAAAAGAATAATATCTACCACGATGACATATTTTTTTGGCCATGTCAACACCAAGCTGCCGTCACGTCACCTAGTGACGTAACGGCAGCATAATATTGGCACATAAGGAATAAAGCTTGATTAATGATATTTTTTAGATACACTAGCAGATACACCAAGGAGGTTGAAGCAATGCCCGACTTACATACCGCATTATGTTCATTTCTAGCCCAGAATCAGGACGACAAGGCAATTATCAACCTGTATCAACGCATTCGTGCTTTACAATCAAATGGCCGACAAATCAGCCAGGCAATAACCCAGGCTTGCGACATACCTGACACTCAGGTCAGAATTTCGACCAAAGGAAAACACAAGGACAACGCACCGGCTCACCTAGCAATCCGCCACCGTCCCAAGATACTCCAGTATCGTTCAGAAGGTTTCGGTTATGGCAAAATTGCCCGCCTGCTGGCCCAACGGGGAGCCTATAATAAATCAACGGGCGCAGCTTATAGTCGTTCCACTATTCAAAGGGCGTGCTATTTGCTCGAAAGAAAAGACAGTGACCGGGAAATATAAGTATGGACCTTAAGTTGCTTTTATTGGGCGGGCTCTTATCTGGGATCTTTATTGGCGTGTTTTATCTCATTTTTTTGCTGCGTGATGTTTCTTCAGGAATAGATGAGAAAATTCGAAAAGGAATTGCAGATGGAAAAGCTGAAATTTCTGAATATGTCGAGGAAATACACAAAAAATCCAAATTGCTTGGTGATGAGTTACAGCAATATCAAAAATCCATAGAGGCAGAAAGGTTACAAAAATTTGAACTCACCAAACAAGTCCACAAATACGAAAATATGATCAGAAAGTACAAGAAGAAAATTTTGACCTTGAAAGGTGAAAAGAATGCTTGAGACCGAACAAGAATATTTAATAAACGTGCCATACTTTAAATTAAAACGCCCAACAGGAGCGGACAAATATGGGGATCTTGATTTCAGGAAATCCCTGAAACTTAAGGAACCCCAAGTCACCAGACAGCAAGTCACCTTAAACGCCAATGCAGACTTAATCCTGAACATTCTTGTTGAGGCTATCGGCCACAATCGAACAGAACCGATTAACATCAGCACCAGTGGCCGACCAGACTATAGCAACTTTTATTGCGACATAAGGCGCGATTTTTTCATTGAATCATTGCAAATGAAATCAGGCCAAATACTTGCCTATGCCGGAGAGCTTTATACTTTTTTCGAATTACTTTCAGCTTTCCAGACGAAACAGCTTGAAGCGAAGCAGGAATACAGCTTGATATATGAGCAAGAAAGTGGGAGCTTCCAACCTGGGAGTGGATATCGAGTGCAATTCGTCTCAAAACAAAAAAAGACTTCTCTCCGGATCCGAACCACAGATCAAAATGAGGAAATATTTTTTGATCGGATTGCATGCCGGGCCATCGTGAAAAAATTCCAGAAAATTGATTCATCATGTAGACCACTGGAATTGTACAAACCAAATTATCAGTTTGAAAAGACACACACCTGATACGCTGCACCCAACCTGCTGCTCCGACGAGCAATGGGGAAAGCCCATTCTTGCGAATTCCAGACGATCCCGACCACCCATTCCATTTGATTCCGGCCACTG
>CAYUCH010000100.1:0-14238 GCA_964443295.1 uncultured Desulfobulbia bacterium
CTTCAAAACATCTGCTAAAACAATACCAAAATGCTGGAAAACTTTTTTTGCAAGATGGTGGATTTCGGCCGGGCTTTTATCGTCGCCAAAAGCCATGTTGAGTTGCTCGATGGTGTTTTCGCGACTTTTCCGGGCTATACGGAATAGGAGTGAGCCGAGGCCCTGCATCAAACCAATGGCCCATCTCCTGGGCAAAAATTGAAACAATCGCACCATGATGAGAATGATGACATAGAGTAACCAGTCTCGAATATTTTTGATACTTCTGTATTTATCTTCGGGTGTCTTAGGCATTGGTTGAAAAATACTATTTCACAGTGAATTACGCCGTAAATTTTTATGAGAAAGTAATCCCGCTATAGAAATTCGCATATAGGATTTTATTTTGCGGCTGAATCTATATCAGCTGCGTTACATTTTGCAAGTGATTTGCGTCCTTTGTCCACCTTGACCTGGACATTGAGTATTGCTATGATCCACCGATTTTAATATTGCTGACGTGTCGGGTTGGATTTCAGAAGCCACTTTTTTTGAAGAGTTTTGTATTAAATCATAGACCTACCCGGTTTGCTGGTGGGCCTTGCGCAGTTGTGTAAAAAGGCTTTGAAAATATGAGTGCTATGATATTAAGAATATTTTTCCATAATATGAGAAAGAAAAGCATCGCGCATACATTGGTATTTGGTTTATTATTAACAGTTTTAGGAATGCCCAAAAGCTCTTGTGCGTTCGAAGCCGAAGATCCCGTTGCTTCATGGAGTTTTTTGGTTGGATACGCTGTTTCCCATACCAATTGGGGAGATTCCCATGTTCATGTCGAGTCTGTGGACCTGGTCGCCCGGTATGCGTATCCCATTACACGCCGGATCGGAAGAGGCTGGTATGAAGGGTATCACTCACTGCAAATAGAGATACCGTTTCATCTGGTGGTTGATCCTGATTTTGCCCCAATGTACGGCGTAAGCTTCCAGGGTTGTTGGACTTTTACAGGGTGGCCACAAGGCCGCCCCTATGTGTTTGCAGGTGGTGGTCCTCTCTATTCGGAAGCTGATATTGATGGCATGGGGGGAGAGCTCAATGGCAATTACCAGTTCGGTTTCGGTTATTTGATTACATGGAAAAAAGGTCGAAAGATACATCTGGAATATCGTTGGCATCATATTTCCAATGGCGGAAGTGAAGAACCCAATGATCCTGTGAATTCCAGCCGAGTGCTGGTGGGAATTCGATTTTAAAAATCAACATTGAACAGTGAACATTGCACATTGAACCCGGATCGTGAATTAGAAAAAAAACTTGAAGGCCCATATGTCGGTCCTGGTCCTGCTCCCAAGCGTTGGGGGAGAATGGATGCCATGAGTCGGCTTGCAGTGTTGTATGTTGGTCAGGCCCTCCAAACAGCGGGTTTGCTCGAAAAAGAGACCGGTAAAGTTGTTAAGGATAAGATCGTAGGGCTTGTGGCCGGCACCCAATACGGATGTCTGGTAACAGACCTTGATTTTATAGAGACCTTGAACGAGGGCATTGCCATGGCAAGTCCGCTGCTGTTTAGTTATACCTTGCCCAATACGGCCTTGGCAGAAGCAGCAACACAATTTGGACTCACCGGGCCGGTGTATGCCATATTTAATGAGCATGCATATGAAGAAGCCCAAAAAGAGGCACAGCGCTGGCTTTTAGATAAACTTGGTCCGAATATTATGGTGGCCGGTGAGTTGGACATTCCACCCGATGGCATGGAGTCCGGTCACCTGAAAGCTAAATTTATTGTATTGCAGACTTAGGAATTTAGACTGAAGACTGAAGAAGTTGCATTTTTTACCTTCAGCACCCCAAGGGCTTTTCCTGCGGGGCACCTTCAGTTTATTCACCTAGTTATAGGAGAAAATAATGCCCCATGTAACATTGGTTTATCCTAAATGGCCCAAAATACCGCAACAGACCGAATTCCATCTTCCTCCCCACGGACCTGTCAATGTCGCAGCAGAAATTCCAGCCGAATATGAAGTGCGTTTTGTGGATGAAAATGTTGATCCCCTGGACATTGCCGCGGATACCGATATTGTTCTTCTTTCCATGATGTTGACCTGCCAGACTCCCCGTGGCTATGAAATTGCCGCCAAGTATCGGGAGATTGGCATTCCGGTTGTGGCCGGAGGTATTGCCGTCATGCTCCACGCTGAAGAAGTGGAAGGCAAGGTTGATAGTGTGTTTCTGGGTGAAGTAGAAAACGGTCGTCTTGCCAAGGTGTTGCAGGATTTTGAAGAGGGCCGTTTGCAGGCTAAATATGATTATTTCCTGGATTTTCCTCCCATTGAATCCGTCGGACCAGCCCGTCGTGAGATTCTCAATCGTGACAAATATATCTACCGAGGAGTACAGATGGTGGACCTGGTCCACGCCTCCCGTGGTTGCCGGTTTAATTGTTTCCCCTGTGCCACGGCATTTTTAGGTGGGAGAAAATTCCGGCCTCGCCCTGTAGATCAGGTGGTTGAAGAGATAGCCGGGATTGATAATAATCGTCTTTTCCTGGTGGATAACTCCCTGGCCCAGGATAAGAAATGGATTATGGAGCTTTTTGAGGCCCTTAAACCATTAAAGAAAAAATGGATTTCTCATCCCATTCTCGACGAAGAAGATGTGGTGAAAAAAGCGGCAGAGGCCGGTTGCTGGTATGTCTACCAGGCGGTTTTTGATACCTCCGATGTCATCCGTGACAGGGTGAAACGCCTGAAGGATCATGGAATTGGTGTAGAAGCGGCGGTTCTTTTGGGACCGGATAATCAGGACGCCGATTACATCAAACGACTGGTGGATTTTCTTTTGGAAATTGATGTGGATATGTCGGAATTTTCTTTGCTTACTCCATTCCCCCACGCCCCGGTGACCGAGCAATTTGAGAAAGAGGGACGTATTCTCCATAAGGATTGGAGTCGATATACTACCGCCGAAGTGTGTTTTCAGCCCAAATTGATGACCCCGGAGGTACTCCAGGAGATGTTCTATTATGCCTGGGAGAATTTTTATAAAGATATGTCCCAATCCCTGCGTATGGCCCGTTTGTTTCACCAGGTTGTGAAGCGGGAGATGGAGGACGGTACCTATCAGCGCAGCACCAAGCTGGGAACCAATCGACGCCAGTGGCAGGCAGAGGATTCCCATGGGGCTTAGCATTCTGCTTATCTCCACAAATCAGGTTGTAGAACCGTACCCGGTTTATCCTCTTGGGGTGGCTCATCTCATGGGCGCCCTGAAGGAAGCCGGCCATCAGGCCACTCATTTTGATCTGTTGACCAAGGGTGGTTTTGAAGAGCTTGAAGAATATTTACGCACCTCACCGCCTGATCTTGTTGGTCTTTCCATCCGTAATCTCGACACAGTGGACAGCACCTCTCCGGAAACCTATGTTACCAGGGCTGCTGAAACCATGCGGTTTGTCCGGAAACATACTAAGTGCCCGGTGGTTCTAGGTGGCCCTGCTTTTTCCATCCTTCCCGAGGCGCTCATGGATCTGCTGGGGGCTGATTACGGTATTGTGGGTGAGGGAGAAGTACTCTTTCCCGCCCTTGTGGATAGGCTGGCAGCTGGTGAGCAACCGGCCGAGAAGATCATGCGTAGCATCCCGTCTTCCAATCCCTGGTGCTCAGTGGAATATGATCAAACCACGGTGGACTATTATCTGGGACGGGGCGGCATGATGAATGTGCAGACCAAGCGTGGCTGCCCCCACCGTTGTGGTTATTGTTCGTATCCCACCCTGGAGGGAAATAAGTTACGTCTCCGTGACCCTGAAGAAGTGGCTGATGATGTCATGCGTTTAAATAGGGATTATGGAGTGGGGTATATATTTTTCGCGGACGCGGCTTTTAATGATCCCACTGGGCATTATCTGGAAGTTGCCGAAGCCTTGGTCCGGGCGGGAAATAAAACTCCGTGGTGTGCGTTCTTTCGTCCCCAAGGCCTTACGGAAGACGGCTTGGCACTCATGAAAGAATCGGGTCTTGCAGCCATGGAGTTGGGGACCGACGCAGCCTCGGACACCACCTTGGCTGGATTGCACAAGGGATTTACCTTTCATGATGTCCGAAAAACTAATGAACTTGCAGCAACGCAGAAAATTCCCTGTGCCCATTTTGTGATTTTCGGCGGTCCTGGTGAAGATCCAAAAACAGTGGAAGAGGGGATCAGGAATATCGACAGCCTGCCCCGTTCGGTGACTTTTGTATTTGCCGGTATTCGTATTTTACCCGACACAGCGGTATATGATCTCGCCCTGCAACAGGGGGTGGTCAAGAAAGCCGATCCTCTCCTTGAACCGGTTTTTTATTTTTCTCCTGAGTTAAAACAAGAACAATTGGATAAGAGGTTACGGGAGGCCTGGACCGGTCGTTTTGATAAACTCTATCCTGCCGCGGCCATGCAAGAGCGAATTCACCATCTCCATAAAAAAGGCCATATCGGCCCCATGTGGGATTTTCTGGTGCGATAGTCATGGCGGTATTGGAAGAGAACTTAGCCCAGAAAACCCTATTGGTTATCCCGGTATACAACCATGGGGATACCCTCCGTCGTGTTGTCGAGAGTGCTATTAAGGCGGGCTGGCCCGTCCTTGTAGTTGATGATGGAAGCACTGATGGTGGGGTGGATCGCTTGGCCGACTTGGATTGTCAGATCATTCAGCATGCGAAAAACCAGGGCAAAGGAACAGCCATGCTGTCTGGCGCCAAATGGGCTCTGGAGCAGGGATATGACGCCATGGTCACGGTGGATGCAGATGGCCAGTTGGATCCATCGGAAGCGCATCTGTTAGTTGAGAAAGCAAAAGAGAATTGGCCGGCCCTGGTGATTGGTAATCGAGAAATGGATCCAGAAAAAACTCCTGGTGCCAGCCGGTTTGGGCGGTCCTTTTCGAATTTCTGGGTGCGCATGGAAACCGGTCTGGAATTGCCTGATACCCAGAGTGGTTTTCGTCTCTATCCACTGGTTCAGTTGCTGGAGCAGACCTTCCGCTGTACCCGGTATGATTTTGAGATCGAAAGCCTGGTTCGGTTGGCCTGGAGCGGAGTTACTATTCTTTCTGCACCAATTTCCGTCTATTATCCACCGGCAGAAGAACGGCAAAGCCACTTTCATCAATTCAAAGACAATTTCCGTTTAACCAGACTTCATACACGTTTGGTCCTGCGAGCCCTGAGTCCATTGCCCCATAAGGGGAGGAAGAAGCAGGAAAAAGAGAAATTTGATGTGTCTGTCTTACATCCCATTCGGCTTTTAAAGACGCTCTGTCTCGAACATAGTACAACATTTCAATTAGCTGTGGCCGTGTGGATGGGGATATTCCTTGGCGCCCTGCCATTGTTGGCAGCCCACACAGTGACCATTATTTATGTGGCCCATAAATTACACCTGAATAAATTAGCCGCCGTGGCTGCCAGTCAGTTCTGTATGCCACCGGTTGTACCGGTACTCTGCATCCAGGCCGGTTATTTTATGCGAAAGGGCGAATTCCTGTGGGAAATTTCGTGGGATATTGCTGTGGTCCAGCTCCATGAACGACTTTGGGAATGGCTTCTGGGATCATTGATTCTCGGTCCTCTGTTGGGTTTTGTGGGGGCGGTCATCTCCTATTTCACCATAAAAGGGCTCCGTAATTCGCGTTTTGCTAACAGTTCATCCATAGGGCAGGGATGAGCAATGTCCAGCATTCTATTGAAAAAATTAGAGGCATTGGGTCATGGCTTTTTCTACCTCGCCATTTATCTTGCCGGCCTGCAAGGGGGATATATATTACTCGGGCCGGTGATTTTTTGTTATGTTGCCTGCAGCAGAAAAATCCACCATGTCACCAGGCCTTATGTGGATAAGCGGTTTCCCGGTTGTGGACCATTAAAACGTTGGTGGCACACCTTCAGTATTGTCATGAGTTTTGGCAAAGTATTGGTGGATCGGGGCTGGTTGGGATGTAAGAAAAATGCCTCTTTTGAGGGGGAATTCCCCGATGGAGAGGAATTGAAACGTCTTGTGGGGCAGGGGAAAGGACTCGTTCTTCTCACCGCCCATGTAGGGAATTGGCAGGCCGCTCTGGCTCATTTGACCGAACTTGATGTGACCGTTAATTCTCTCATGCGATATGAAGAAGAGGCGGTTGCCAAGCATTTTTTTGACCTGCGAGGTGAAGCCAAGCCATTCAAGATTATCAGAAGTGATGGTTACCTGGGTGGAATGGTTGAATCAACTGCGGCACTGCAACGTGGTGAAGTAGTGACCATCATGGGAGATAGATATGCCGGTGGTCCTTTTGCCACTGTCACATTTTTAGGAAAAGAAGTGCGACTTCCGGCAGCATCGTATAGTCTTGCGGCTGCCACTGGTGCGCCGGTTGCTGTTTTACTTGCTGCCAAGCTTGACAAGGAACGTTATGCATTGAAATTATGGGATGTATTTCAGCCAATCAAAGGTGAGCGGGGTAACCGGCAACAGAATCTTGAGCTTTCGGCAAAAAGGTTTGCAGAAGCAATGGAAAAATATGTGCAGGACTATCCCTACCAATGGTATAATTTTTTCGATTTTTGGGAACAATAATACAGTGCATAGTGAAAAGTGTAGAGTGCAGAGTGATTTTTTTTGCCTTTCATTTTTCACTCTACATTTTTCATTTTGCACTCTGCGCAAGCAGCAAGAGGAGATCATGGAAGAATTGAAAGAGAAGTTGAAAGAAATAATTGTTAAGGACCTTAAATTACAAGGTGTCACTCCTGCTGAAGTCGCTGACGATGCGCCTCTTTTTGAAGAAGGATTGGGACTTGATTCCCTTGATGCCGTTGAATTAGTGGTGCTCATCCAGAAGCATTTCGATGTCCAGATTGAAGACATGGATGAAGGCAAGGTCGCATTTGCTTCGATAAATGCTTTAGCCCAGTATATTCAAGACAAGTCAAAATAAGAAAAGTGCAGAATAAAGGAGTTTCCATCACCGGCATGGGCAATATCTGCGCAGCCGGCAACAATGTTGCAGAACTCTGGCAGAGCTTGAGCCAGGCAAGGGTCAATTGTGTTCCCGTTCCGGAACGACTCTTCAATGCCACTTTGCCGTATCCGGTCTTTGCTGCGCCTGCTGAACACCTCACCGGACAAGGCAGGGCACTTCTTGATCAATCTTCTCCTGATTTCAACCTCACATCAGTCAACCGAACAATCAGGCTCGCCTTTAACGCTGTGGCCGAGGCCCTGGCCCAGGCTGATCTCACCATTGAAACCCTGCGGAGTAAGCGTCTTGGTATTGCCCTTGGTACCACGGTTGGCTGCACATTCCATGATGAACCCTATTATATCGCCTGGCGTAAGGGAGAAAATCCTGAGCTGGGGCCGGTTCATTATTATCTGAATACCAATGTGGCGATGGCAATCCACAAAATGCTCGGGACCAGTGGAATATCAACGGTGGTGACCAACGCATGTGCTTCGGGTACCGATGCCATTGGCATGGCCAAGGGGTGGATTGAAGCAGGTCTCTGCGATATTGCCATTGCCGGTGGTGCCGATGAACTCTCCCGCGTGGCGTACAATGGTTTTGTCGCTTTGATGCTCACCGATACAGAACCCTGCCGTCCATTTGATGAAGGCCGAAACGGCCTGAATATCGGTGAGGGGGCAGGGGTTGTTATACTCGAGTCAGATTCCCTGGTTAGCGAGCGTGGAGCGAAACCCTTAGGCTGGGTAAGGGGCTATGGTGCGGCTGCTGATGCATATCATCCCACTGCACCGCATCCAGAAGGAAGAGGTCTAAAAACGGCGTTAAAAAATGCCTTAATTGAAGCTGATGTAAAAGAAAATCAAATTGGCCTGATAAACGCCCACGGTACAGGAACACAGGCCAATGATATTGCGGAAACAACAGCCTTCGCTTCATTTTTCCCCAATCATGACCAAATTCCAATGCTTTCAACAAAGGGCATCACTGGTCACACCCTGGGCGCTGCAGGCGGAATCGAGGCAATTTTGACCATTGAGGCGTTACAGCGGGGTGGAACTGTCGGTACAGTTGGTTGCCAGAATATTGATCCTACTTTTCCTGTTCGTCCACTGGCTCAATATGAATCCGTCAAGTTGAGGAGTCGCATCGGCCTTTCGGAATCATTAGCCTTTGGTGGTTCAAATGGCGTTTTAGTTCTGGAGGCGGCTTCATGAATGTAAAAGGTGCCGTAACCGCTCATATTATGATCGGACCTGATCCACAGGTTCCCGATGATATGGCCCGTCAGCTGCGCCGCGCCGATGAGTTCATCGTTCTCGCCACTATGGCGGCCAGACAGGCAGTGGATGCGGCTCCTCAAAGAGAGCTTACGCCTCAAGAAGTTGGCCTTTTCATCGGCACTGCCTATGGGCCACTCAATACAAATTTTCAATCCCTTGGTTCACTCATCGATGATGGCGAGGGGCAGATTTCTCCCACCCTGTTTTCCCATTCAGTTTTTAATGCTGCCGCTGGATATGTGGCCCGTTTGCTGGATATCCAGGGGCCGGCCTGTACTCTCACCACCTTTGCCTGGCCATTTTTGATGGCCCTGCAGGAAGGGTGGCTGGCTGTTAAAACTGGCCGAGTCCAACGTGCCGTGATTATAGGCGTTGAGGTCTACAGTGAACTTCTAAGGGACGCTCTGGCCCGATCTCCTGTGCCAGGTGCCAAAGAAGCTGGAAAAGATCTGGAGCATGGTGCAGTGGCCTGGATACTTGAGCCCGCAGGCTCCGATTCCACAAATCCTGTTATGGAAAAAATAGAGGTTGTCGAAATTCCTTCAAGCTCAGACCTGCTTCTCACCAGAGTAGGAGAGTATTTTGGGGAATTAACAACAGATGAGTATCAACCCAAAACACCTTTAGCCCATGCCCAGGCATTGCATCAAGGCTTGATTAACAGTCAGGAAGGGGAGAAACAAATAAGGTTTGAAGCGCCTTTTGGAAAGGCAAGTATTCTAGTCACTGAAAATTTATGACCAGGAGGCTTCGGGAATAGTTTGAATATTGGCCAGAAAAGCCAAGGGATGATATTTAATCTGTACCTTCCTTAACAAAAGGATAGCCTTGGAGTTGCCAGTATTCGGCAAGCAAGGCAGGGTTGAAATTTTTGAGTTTTTCAGGCAGGAGATCGTGCATGGTAAAAGTGTCTTTTTCATTGCCAATGCCTTGCAGAATACCTAAATAGGCAGCGGCTATGTTGGCCAGTCTTCTTCTGTCAGTCTCATGGCAATCATTGAATTCCTGTAACCTTTTTTTCGCTTCGGCAATAAACAGATGTTTGTATTTATCTCCACGGACTTCTTCAAGGTTGCCCTCTTTTTTGAGAAGAAATATTTTGTAGATTCCCTGGGTTTTCTTGTCGAAACCTGGGGTAAGCCTGTTGATTCCCAATTGGTCAGCTATGGCTTTCAGTCTCTCCATTTCCCTTTTTTCTTCAGCAGCATCCCTTAAAGGACAAAAGGTGGTGAGTTCCGAGATTCCATAGCCGCTGACCTCATAGACGCTATCACCATCAATATCTTGAAGCGTAAAGTTATGTTTTCCTATTCGTTGCAATCCGTCCTTCACTTCTCCAGTACTGTTGATAATCCGGAGATAGCTCTGTTTTTTTGCCGAAACGTAGGAGTGATAAAGAATGGACTGGGCACCGTCGCTTTCTAATGCTCTGACTTTTATGGGGGTCAGGTTCTTGTCAACAGCTTGGGAAAGAAAAGCATCGTCTTTGATGATACCCAAAAGACCAATGGGAGAGACTTGGGAAACACCACAATCTTCAGCAGGGATGAGAGCCGCACCATAGAGGGTAATATGTTCATTACGGCTGGTGCACATTTTGTATGGTGTCCACTCCCAGATAAGACGTCCCTCAAGAAAAACTTTTTCATTCTCCGGTATTTTAAAAATGGCTGTTTTCAACTCCACCGGGAGGTTGAAATCTTGCCCTTTTCTAATGCGTTTACACTTGGACCAGACAAGTGGGCCTTTGGCATAAACGTTATCGGGGAAGTAAAATGAAATGAGAAAGCAAAACAAAGAGAACAGAATGGAGAGTACACACCAACAATGTCTCTTTCTGGAGGTGTTGAGAGGACAATATGGAGACAGAAGAGAAGGCATACAGGGCCTAAACTGGAAAAGAACGAAATTAAAAATCCTCCCATCACCCCAGAGAAAATAACTCTGGGGTGATGGAAAAGGATATCTACCAGATTTCGAATTCGCCGGTGATGTCACACTCACATTCGGCGTTGAGGAATTTCACTGCATAGCCTTTTTCTTTCAGGAGTCTGTAGCCGATTTCGCCACGACCACCGGTTTTACAGTGAACAATGATGAATTTATCTTTAGGAATTTCTTTAATCCTATTCGCCATGTCCTCAAGGGGGATGCTCACAGAACCAGGGAAATGTCCGGCTTCAAATTCTTCTGGAGTCCGGGCATCAACCACCAGGATGAGGTCGGATTTTAAAGAAGCTTTAAAATCAGTGATACTGATTTCACCAGGCCCAAGGATTTTTTTGTAATAAATTGGATTGTCTTCTGTGGCAATAAGAGCAGGTCCGGTTTGTAGTTCAAAACCTTTGTTCTGCCATGACTCAATGCCATCGTAGAAGCCTATGAGATTTTTGTAATCCCATTCTTTGAGGTATTTAATTGCTGCTTTGATCTCTTTGTCGTTGTCGGAATAGAACATGATGGGAGCGCCTAGTTGCTCTGGAAAAACGGCATCAGCATCTTCTAAAGTGGCAAAGGGGATGGAATAGGCTCTTGGGATATGACCTTTATTAACTTTATCAGCAGAACGCAAATCAATGAGGACGATATTGCCGTCTTTCACGTAGTTGACATCAGGCACGGTACGATGGCCGGTTTTTTTCCAAACCGGAATACCTTGTACATATACAGAAACATTCTCGAATCCCCATTCTTTCGCCAACCTGGCGGAGTTTGGACTCATGCTTCAGGTGTCTCCCCCGCAATAGAAGATAAGCTGGGAATCTTTAGGGAAAGGCAGCATTTTTATGCCTTTCTCTTTATCTTTGGCAACTTTTTTTAGTTTTGAATAAGGGACGGAAACTGAACCAGGGATGTGGTTTTCACGGAATTTAATTCCCGGCCTGGCGTCGACTAATACGAGGTTCTTGGGTGCTTTTTTAAGTAATGCTTCAAGTTCGGGGGTTTTTATTTCAGTGACTCCTTTGGGGAGTTTGACCAGCATTCTTTCAATCTTCAGGGCCATATTATCCGCCCCGATTTTTTTGTATTGAACTTTTACCTTATCATTGGGTTTTAGACTGTTGATGTCTTTGGCGTTTTTAAAAACCGTCTTGTCATCGATTTTAACAAAGCAAAATCCTTTGTCTTTTTGATCGATGGTAATCATTTTGGCCTTTTTGCTGACGCCTTTCAGCTTTCCTTTGACGACAATGCCGTCTTTTTTTGCCGCAGCTTCCTTGGCCAGGGCATCTTCAGGGCCCAGCAGGCCCGAGTATGGAAGAGGGCAGGTGGTATAAGAAAACACCAGCGCCGCTCCCATGGCCAGTAGAGTTAGATTTTTTGCTTTCATGTGGTCGTTCCTCCAGTGGTGGGGTTGTCAGGTGGAAATTTCCGGTCAAGTTATGTTCCCTAAAAACGAAACCGGAAGATCCATGTTCATTTAATTTGCCATTTGTTACAGGCATTATCTACCTGCTGTATCATACTTTTTACACTGTTACTGAATACTCATTCATTTTACCATTACCTTAAAGAGTATTGTCCGTCAAGTTGTCTTTGAATGACGTCAGTTTTTACTCCTTCGTACCGAAAGTTGGTGTTGGGCAAAAAACTGAATATTTGTGTGTGATATTGCAATGTTGCAAACATTTTTATGGTGCTTGCCATGAAAATGCTTCATTCTGCCTTCACTTCAATGGCTAAATATTTCAGACGTTTATTTACTGGTATTGATAATTCTGAAATCAGGTGAGTACAAAAATCGTACTCATTTTATCCTCCGTGCAGGTTTGTTAGCTTTTCGACAATTTCAGAAATAAGAGCACCCTGTTCATGAATAATTCCACTAACCCGTTTCCCTTCTTTGGCTATTTTTTCGCTTAAATCTTCTTCACCTGGATTGTGGTTATTATTCTTGATAGTGCCAGCCAGGGCATTGGCATAATTTTCTACGTCTTCTGTTAATCCCTTGATATTGTCCATCACCTGCCCAGCATGACATGTCATCTGATGTAAATGAGCTTCTTGAATATTTCCAGGCAGATCCTTATTGAGTTTTTCCACACTGGATATAATAAGGAGTTTACGGCTCGCCTTTTTACTTCCATGGTCGAAGAAGGGTATCATTATCATATAATGTTCTCCCTCAACACAGTCTAAATGGGATTTGAATATGGTTGGATATTCTTCCTGCATGAGTGAGCGGAAGGTTGTGGCAGCATCTGTTTTTGTATTGTTAAAAAAGAGATTACCCGCATACCTGCCGATTATATTTTCCTCAATAAGGTCAAGGGTGGAAAAGAGGGTGCTATTGGCTGAAAGTATATGATCATCCTGTGATAAAACCATGACCAGTGCCTTGCTCATATCCATGAGGGATTTCTGTTCATGCTCCCAAACCTCAACCGGGGACAAATCAGCGGTTTGGTCATCTATGCTGAGACCAGTCCAGAGAAAGGTGTTTTCCGAGGAATTGATTTTTTGTATGTTGCTTATAACTTTATGTTTTTCCTTGGTTTTATCCCAAACGGTCAGGGAAAATGTCTTTTCATCTCCTCCGCCCCAATGAAATTCACGGAGCATATTGTCCCATGGTTCATGTTCATGGGGCGAAAGAAAGACATCTTTAAAATTGCAGCCCAGATTTTTTCTGATTTCTTTACCGCAGAATCTTTGGGCTTCGCTGTTGAGTGATAATATGGTGCCGTCTCTGCGGATAACACCACTGAGTGGTTGAAGAGATTGCCGAAGAAATGAGGTAAAATGCGCCTCCTGCATCAGTTGCTTTGAGAAGTCATCCTTTTCTTTAACTATGGTCTGTAATGAGCGGCATATCTCGTTGATCTCCACCGAGCGCCCAGGCTTACATGTTTTGGTCGTATGCCCTGCGGCAGCAAGCTTGGCTTGATCCATCAAGTTGAGAAGTGGTATGCCGATCTGCCTGTACCAGAGAACTAAAATATTGATGAGAATGAATAATACAAAAGCAAGACTGCCAATCACCAAAGTCTGAAAGTTTACAAGCTTGGTCTTGGTCTGAATTGCCATCACTCGGTTAAAGAGCATAAGGCGATCACCCAATTCTCTAATTCGGCCAGCCAATTCAGCCTGCTCTTGAGGTTTGAGTGATGATGACGCGGCATTTTCAAGTAAAGCAATTATCCCGGTAAGATCCATTTGATTGATGAATATGAGCTTTGATTCTTGGGCAATATGCTGATTATCAAGAATTTGCGAGAATAGTCCGTTTAGCTCGGATATTTTTTCAGCAGCTCCGGCGAGTCGGGAAAAATCGTTTCCTAAAAGCGCCTGGGTGATATGTTCTCGGACCACAGTAAAGTGCATGAGAATCTTTTCACTCTGCTCAACAACAGATTCGTAATGCTGATGAAGTTGTTTTTGCCTTAGCCCGAAACCAATGAGGGTGAGCAGGACCAATGATATGATGATGGATATGCTGAAAATGGATTTTCGAAGGTTGATTTTAATCATGATGCACTATCCAGTATGTGATGAAGGTTACAAGAAAAAAGCTCGTCCTTTACAGAGGGATTATTGCACGGGGTATGCCAAGTTGCCTGAAGGTTGCACGATGTATGGAAAAGGTGACCAGTGAGCAATAATTTTCTAAAAATAAGGAGTGTGATTTCAGTATGTTAAGTTGATGTGTGCCGGTTGTCAGTGAATGGGCTTTAAGAGTGAGGGATCTTCATAAGGTGCGATGCGTTGCGCAATGGCTGCACAATTGCAATTTTGATGCGTGCAAAGGGGTGCATTTGTGCAATATGTTGCAATGAGAAAAATCCTTTTAGCTTCAAATGCACAACGAGTTTTCAATAAATACATATAAATATGATATTCCGATGATGAAGGAATTTCTTAAAGCAAAGGTGTAGTCAAGACTTCAATATGTTGACTTCCGGGGCCACAAGAAAAGTTCATACAGAATCTATGAACTGAACCGCTACGCGGATTTGTACAAGACCGAACCCACTTGAAGTTCAC
>CAYUCH010000101.1:0-14212 GCA_964443295.1 uncultured Desulfobulbia bacterium
TTTGAAGAATAACCTAATTACAGAGGGTGTCCACTTTTCATGGGTAGGTCCGTAACCTACCGTTTTGATCTTTCATTAAAAGGGGATAGCTATGGCTAAGCTTCATAAAGTTTTTCAGGCTGCGGTTAATTTTAAAGCATCCGATGTCCATGTTGTTCCAGGAGAACCTTTCATTTGCAGAAGGGTGGGGCGGCTCAAGAAATTCAAAAGTGATCGATTGTCACCAGAGCAAACTAGAGAATTGATTTATGAGATTCTTTCTGAAGAGCAAAAAGCGCAGCTCCTGAAAAATTTACAACTTGATTTTGCCTTGAATATTCCAGAAATTGGCAGGTTTCGGGGTAATGCTATGATGCATCACCGAGGAATGAGTGCTGCATTCCGGATTATTCCACCTCAGATCCCCACCATGGAAATGCTTGGATTGCCGCCTGAAACGGTCAAGGTGCTGGAAAATCACCAGGGATTAATTCTGGTGACAGGAGCCACGGGGCATGGGAAATCCACTACTCTTGCGGCAATGGTAGATTATATCAATAGTACTCGGGCTCACCATATTCTTACTGCCGAAGATCCCATTGAGTTTGTTCATCCATTTAAAAAAGGCGTGGTTAACCAACGGGAACTTGGCAAGGACACCCTTTCTTATTCCAATGCCTTGAAAGGGGCTTTGCGGGAAGATCCAGATGTTATTATGATAGGTGAGTTACGGGATCTTGACACTATTTCCCTGGCCATTTCTGCTGCTGAGACTGGTCATTTGGTGATCGGTACCCTTTCAACATCCAGTGCTCCAAAAACAGTGGATCGAATCATCGATTCTTATCCCGCCGGTGAGCAAAATCAGATCCGCGCTATGCTCAGTGAATCTCTGCAAGCAGTCATCACGCAACGGTTAATCCCAGCCATTGACGGTTCAAAAATGGAATTAGCTGTGGAGGTGCTCGTTGGAACGCTCCCTATTGCTAATTTGATACGAGATGGCAAAACATACCAGATACCATCGGTTATGCAGACCAGTAAAGAATCAGGTATGCGGGTGATGGATGAGTCCATCATGGAACTGTTGAATGCCGGGAAAATATCTGGTACCGAGGCCTATCGTAATGCTTCAAATCCAAAATTATTTCAATCCTATTATGATCAAGAAAAAGAGCAGGCAGGATCTGCTTAAAACGGAGTTGAACAACTTGTCTCTTCAGATGAAACTTACACCCTTGTGGTACAATTAACATTCAGTTCTAAAATTATGGCGCAAATAGATACCTATTTTAAAGAAATGCAGGAAGCTGGAGCAAGTGATCTCCATATGGTCATTGGTTTTCCACCTTTGATTCGTAAGAGTGGTGACTTGCATCCACTTGATCATCCCGTTCTTACTCCCGAGTCGAATAAAGAAATTCTTTTTGAAATGCTCACCGAGAAGCAACAGGAAACCTTGGAGAGAAATAGAGATTTTGACCGGGCTTATGAACTGGATGGTGTCGGGCGTTTTCGATGTAACTTTCTCTACCAGCAGCGAGGAGTTGGGGCTGTATTCAGGATTATTCCGTCAAAAATTCTCACCATGAAAGATCTAAATCTGCCTGAATCATTGAAAAACATCACTGAGTTTACTAAAGGATTGGTTTTGGTTACCGGGCCAACCGGTAGTGGGAAATCAACCACTCTCGCAGCCATGATCGATCATGTCAACGATAGTCGTGATGCACATATCATTACTATAGAAGATCCTCTTGAATTTATTCACCCAAATAAAAAATGTATTTTTACACAGCGGGAAATTGGTGCCCATGCAAAGAGCTTTTCCGATGCACTAAAGGTGGCGAGCAGAGAAAATCCAGACATCATTCTCGTTGGTGAAATGCGTGACCTTGAAACCATTTCATTGGCTTTGACATGTGCGGAATTAGGAATTTTAGTTTTTGGAACACTCCATACAAATAGTGCAGCAAAGACCATTGATCGAATTATTAATGCCTTCCCAGCGGATCAGCAAGAGCAGACGAGAACGATGTTGTCTGAGTCTTTGAAAGCCGTTATTTCACAACAATTATTAAAAACAGTCGAGGGTGGAAGATGTGGAGCAGTCGAAATTCTCATCGGTTCTGCAGCCCTGGCAAGTATGATTCGGGAAGGGAAAATCTCACAGATTAATTCATTTATTCAAACCGGTACTTCCCATGGAATGCAGACCATGGATCAACACTTGCAGGTTCTTATTGATGAAGGAAAAATCTCAAGAGAGTCAGCCCATGAAAAGGCTATTAATAAGAGCTTGTTTGAATAGACAATCATTCTCATCTTGAGTTGCAACCTTTTGATAAATCAACGTAATTTGATTTTTAAAAAAATGTGCAGTAGACTTATTTTTAGTGTAATAGGTTATTTAAATGGTAAAGGGCTTGGCCTTTAGGCAAAACGAAAAAAAATCTATCTAGCAATGCGACTTTGTTCCAAGCAGCAATCAGCGTAAAATTTAGTTTAATTACATGGAAAACTGCAGAGAAGCTATACTGTCATGTCTCTTGAAGCATGCGGCAGATGATGTTGGCCTGGTGTCAGCTCTTCAGCTCCTTCTTGAAGAACATGGCAGGCAATCATATTCTGAACTATTTAAGATGTTAGGCGACGTAAGTATCCCTATTGAATCTGCAGCTGAAGAATGGGAAAAGGTTGTATTGCACTGGGAAAAACTCAGTGGAGTACTTGGTAGAAAAGTACGTTTGCAAACCGCCTTGCTAGATCATCTCAGTTGTGAATATCCTGATGTCACCATCCCAAAGATTGTTGAACTGGAGCGGTTTGAGAGATTATTGAATCTATCTAAATATGATTCGCTTACAGGACTATTAAACCGCAATAATTTTGATGAAACTCTCCGGCATGAAGTGGCACGGTCTTCCCGGCATGGAAGTGAGCTGTCTTTGCTCTTTTTAGACGTCGACAATTTTAAAGATGTTAATGATACATATGGCCATTTAGCAGGGGATGTCGTGCTCATGGACATAGCAGCTATTATTCTTCGTGAGAAACGTGAAGAGGACATTTCCACTCGATTTGGGGGGGATGAAATGGCTCTCATTCTACCTGAGACTGATATGGAAAAGGGCATGGTTCTTGCCGAAAGGATTCGACGTCGAGTTGAAGAACATGTTTTTCAATATCAAGAGAAAAAGATTCATGCCACGGTGAGTGGCGGTTTGGCCTCCTTATCGATAATTGGAATGGATGGGGCGCATTTTGAAAATGCTACGGATAAATGTCTATACCGGGCAAAAAAAGCTGGAAAAAATAGAATCATCCCATTTATACCAGACCAAAGAAGACACCCAAGAATTCCATTTTCCAAGCCGCTGGATATTCAATGTGCTACTGATCCTTGGAAAAAAACGCATAAAGCTGAGGGCAGAAATCTGAGTGTTGGTGGCATATTTGTAGAAACATCAGAACTTATAAATCATGCAGAGCTCGTCCTCCTTTCTCTTCGTTTAAATAAAATTTTATCCAGCCAGGTTGCCGGTACTGTTGTGCGAGTTGAGGATATGGCTGCGAGGCGTTACGGTATTGGTGTTTCTTTTCAGGGGGGTGAAAAAAAATCTGATAAAGAAATTCATCGATATGTAGATAGAGCACTGCAGCAGGTCGCTGCGCAATAAGATTGTATTATCGTGTTCCCACGTTCTTAGAGTAAAATACCGCAGAAGGTACAATATGCCGTCTGCGGTATTTACCATGCTGCCCCGGTTTTCATAGTTTAGTCACAGGTCTGCGGTTTGTCAGAATCCAGCGCATGGGCGTTGAGATAGCGGTGGATATTTTGCAGTAAGTCGGTTTTATATTCATATGACGCCCAATCAGAATGTTTTCTCTTTAATTTCTTAAATTCATCTTTAAAATATCGGGCCCATTGCTTTTTGGTTTTGCTTGATGGGTTGAGTTTTTTGGTTGCCTCGCCATTGTGGCATTGTCTGCATTGGCCGATATCTTCTTTACCTTGCGCACTTGTTCCAGCTTCCGGGTCAAAACCATGGGCAGTTGAGACGACAAAAAGGCAAACTGTGATAAGTGTTGCTGCTTTAAATATTCTCATGACGACCTCCTGTGGAAAAATGAATGTTGTGTCTTCATTTTCAGCATCGGATTATTTTATGAAAAATCCTAGAGGACATCGGGAGATACAGGGTTACATCACCCGGCATGACACTCGACATGGGGTTGAAGCCCCTTTGGCTTGAGATTTATAACTGGGGTGGAATTGGAATACAGGCCAGTAATACTATAACAGTAGGTGTCATTTTTTCGGGGCTAGTGAAAAGTGAAAAAACAAAAAACAGTCAATTATTCTCAATTTTGCACTTTGCATTTTAAATTTACAATTTACAATTTAATGCGGCCAAGTCTCAGGCTGTTAAGCACCACAGTGAGGCTGGAGAAAGCCATCGCCCCCGCGGCCATGGCAGGATGCAGTTCGCGTATAATGGCCGGAACCCAAGGGATACCATGAAGTGCACCTGCGGCTATTGGTATCAGAGCAATATTGTAAAAAAAGGCCCAAAAGAGGTTTTGTTTAATAGTACGCATGGTGGCACGGGAAATATCAATGGCTCGACTGACACCGTGCAGATCTCCGCCAACCAGGGTGATATCGCTGGTTTCTTTGGCCACATCAGCACCGCTGCCAATGGCAATTCCTATGTGGGCTCGGGCGAGGGCAGGGGCGTCATTGATACCATCACCCACCATGGCAACGATTTTTCCATCATCTTGTGCCTGCCGGACAACTTCTTCTTTACGATCAGGGAGTATGCCCGCGATAATGTGATCAATGCCGACTTTTTCTCCAATTGCTCTTGCAACTTGTTCATGATCACCGGTGAGCATGATCGGTGTCAATCCCATGGTTTTTAATTTACCAACGGCAGCTTCAGCTGTTTCTTTTTCCTGATCAGCAATGCCAAGAATACCACAGAGCTGTTTGTCCACTTCAACCAGGATGGCAGTTTTTCCATGCTGAGTGAGTTTATCTACTGAAGATAACATGTCAGCTGGTAAGTTCGTTGTGGTAGAAAACCAATCGGGTTTACCAACCCGAATGCGGTGTTTGTTGACTGAAGCATCAACGCCGAATCCACTCTTGGCCTGAAAATCCTGTAAGGTGAAGAGGCTGATATCTTTTTTTCTGGCACCCTCAACAACAGCATGAGCCAAAGGATGTTCGCTTCCTTTTTCAGCAGATGCTGCTAGCGCAAGCATGTGATTGGGATCTATGTTTGTATCCAATGTAATTATATCGGTCAGGGTGGGTTTGCCTTTGGTGATGGTCCCCGTTTTGTCAAACATTATTGTATCAAGTGTATGGGCTGTCTCGAGGGATTCGCTGTTTTTAAACAAAATACCCACGCCAGCTGCTTTGCCAGTACCTACCATTATTGCTGTTGGCGTTGCCAAACCTAAAGCACAGGGGCAAGCGATAACCAGGACAGCAACCATGCGAATCATGGCTGGCACAAAATCACCACCAATGATTAACCAGACAGTAAAAGTGATCAGTGCAATGAGAATAATTGCCGGCACAAAGAACGAGGCAACTTTATCTGCTAATCGTTGAATTGGTGCCTTGGATCCCTGGGCCTGGCGGACAAGCTTGATAATTTGTTCCAAGGCGGTATCTGCGCCAACTCCGGTAGCTTTGATGCGGAGGAGACCTTGGTCGTTAATGGTGGCTCCGAAGACGGAATCGCCTTCTTTTTTATCAATTGGAATGGACTCACCAGTCAGCATGGACTCGTTAATACTTGAATTCCCAGAGATAACCATACCGTCTACCGGTATTTGCTCTCCCGGTCGTACAACAATCAGTTGATTCGGCCTGACTTTTTCTGCTGGCATATCATGGATTTGTCCCGTTTCATCTTCCACATGAGCAATGGAAGGAGCCAGGTCCATGAGAGCTCGGATGGCCGCCGAGGCCTGTCCTTTGGCCCGTGCTTCTAAAAGCTTGCCAAGCTTGATCAAAGTAATGATTACCGCAGATGTTTCAAAATAGACATGACCGCCGATTTCAGGCACCACTAGAACGGCCAGAGAATAGAAGTAAGCAGTTGAAGATCCGAGTGCCACAAGGACATCCATATTGGCAGCGCCAGATCGAATACTTTTCCAGCCATGAATATAAAAATTCAGTCCGGTGTAAAATTGGACAGGTGTAGCAAGGCACAGAAAAAACCAATTTACCCAGGAAGCATGGCTCCATGGGCCAATGAGTGAAAAATCGCGGCACATGCTGAGGATGAAAAGAGGAAGAGTGAATATAACACCCACCCAAAAAGTGTGCCTCTGATGTGTTAATTCTCGCTGACGGGCTTGTTGTTCTGCATCCTGTCCTTCATTATTACTGGGTAATACCAGTTCAAATCCGGCTCGTGAGACTGCCTCTGCCATTTCATCAATGTTAACGACGGTGGGATCGAATTCAATGGCAACAGATTCTGTGCCAAAGTTTACCGAGGCAGAAAGCACTCCTTCTGTCTTTTTGCCAAGAGTACGTTCAACTGCGGCTGCACAACGGGCACAGGTCATTCCGACTATAGGGAGATTTATTCTGTCAGTGGGCATTGGCGGCTCCTATATTGCCTAGAGTGACCGGTATGATTGTTGGAAATTGCCAATTTATGCGTCGGCAGGATAATCCAATTCATTCAAAAGCTCGTTAATGGCATCCCAGGTGGCTGGAGCTTCCCAATGGATATGAACTTTTTTTGTTTCTGGATCAGCATCCACGAATTTTATGCCGTCCATATCTTCCAATTCACGTTTAATTGTGTTGCTGCAATGGCTGCATGAAATTGACGGAATAGAGACTGTTCTTTTTTCCATTATTTACCTCCATACTATTTATATCTGGAAAAGAGTTTCTATTTAAACAGAAACTTAAATGTAATCATGCGGCTGGACAACACAAGGTAAAAAGATGCATGTCGGTAATGAGTTTTTTAACCATGTCGAAATTTAAAAAAGAGGACCATGGCTGAAAAAGAAAAACTAATGCCATTGGTAATAATCAATGGAATGTCGCGCAAGAAAATACCATACACAAACCAAAGAAAGAGTCCCAGCGATAGAGTGAGATACATGCCGGTTGAAAGGTCTCTGGTTTTTTTACTTCGAATGGTCTTGATTATTTGAGGAAGAAAAGAGGAGGTTGTGCATAATCCGGCGATTAGACCGATTCCTGTGACCCAGCTGGTTTCCATGAAATTTCCTGTCTGACAAATTGAGAAGAGTAATTAAAAAACTATTAACTTAATATACTATGCTATTTGATGTTGTTTGCACTTAAAAATTGTATAAGTGAGAGGAATCAGTCCTTCTTTTTTCTGTCTGCAAAATTGAGAATTCTACTACTCAGAAAAAGATACACGGTAAAAAGACAGTAAGCCATGACACTCCTTTATAATGAACACGCTGCTTGACAAACTAAGCTGTATTATAATACAAGAAGGTATAGATATAAAATTATGGAATTGGGATATTTCTCAATGTTCCCGGTTACTATTTCAGTACACATTTTATTTTAATTTATAGGGATAGGCAAACGAGATGCAGCATAACTACAGGTTTGCTTTGGGAAAGAAGTATCTGTTCAAACGTATTGCTTGAGAGCAGAGAGATTTGCAAGGGGGAATTATGGAAAGCACAGATTTACACACCATGAGGAATCGGCGAAGAACTATACGATATGGTGCAAAGAAGGATGCCAAGGCAGTCCTCGGTGGTCGTGAAGGTGAGATCGTCGATGTAAGTACCGGGGGGATAGGTTTTCGATTTGAAGGTGATTTTATTCCCCATAACGTAGATCAGGTCATTGATATCGCCTTGAATTCAGATGCTTTTTTCTTAAGTGGCGTACCTGTTGAATCCATTGTTCATTGCGTTGTAGAAGAAGAGGTGGTCGGTGGTGCTTCCCCGGCAAAACGCTGTGGTATTGTTTTTGGAAATTTAAAGCCTCATCAGCGTTTCCAATTGGACTATTTTATTTGGCTAAATTCCCATGCCACTGCATAACTAGTAGACCTGAAAAATACTTTCCCTGCATGAATAAAAGGCGTTCGGAGAAATCCGAGCGCTTTTTTTTATGGTATGAACAGGCAAAATTCCTTTTAAGGGATGAGATTGACATTTTTATGGCCAATGGGGCGTCTTCATCAAAATTTGGTCACCAACACCAACAAGGGCCTGTGATTTATTATTAAGTAGATCATCGATATGACCGGCAACAATGGGACATTTGACGGTGAGTAAAAAATAGATTGGAGCCTGCACTTCAGATAAGGTCTCAAAATTTCCCTGTCCCTTGCTGATAATGAGATCCGCTTGGTTAAAAACTTTGAGGAATTCCTGGGAACAAAGGTCTAGAGGTGTGCCAGGACAGGAAGTACCATTGCTAATGAGAGTAATTTTTTCATGTAAACCACATTTCTGAGCATCTTTTATTGTTGCATCATTGATAATAGGACTTTCCTTAACAGCCAGGGTGATCTTGGCCGATTTTCGCAGTTGTTCTATAGCAAGCCCGTCAAAAATCAATTCGCCGCAATTATCAGCAAGATAGAGAATAGACTCGGCTTGTTCGATATCTTTCAATAGTCTGGTGTAATGATCAACTGCAGGTGTACTACGCAAACTATCTTCAATGGCCAGATCGAGGTCAAAATCCTGGTGAGCACCATAATCAATAATATTTCCAGCGATTGACAGCTTGAGAGCGTAGAGGAGCGGATCCGTCGCGCTTTCAACATGAATTTTTTGGTTTTTGATCATGTCCAAGGCCAAGTCATTGCTCTGTTGTTTTTTTTCGAAAAAAGGATCAGGGCAGCCAGAAAGTTCAGCAATGAGCTTGTAGACAGGAATTGAATTTTCAGGTGGCGTTTTTTCAAGATCTAGATTGGGAAGAAGTTTCGCAACTTCGGATACAATGCTGGCCTGTACTGTTTTGTCGGAGATAGATAGGTGAGAGGTGAACAGAGTTTGATTAAGGAGACAAGGGAGACAGTCTAGAGCAGTTTTCATTTTGATGCCCCTTTATTCTTAATGGCAGTAAGCAGATAATCGGTTTTAGGATTACTTAAGGCGGCAAATATGTTTGAGGAGAAATTTTCATTTTTTGCCGTGAGATCGGTTATCAAGTCTCGAACTTCTTGTCGCTTAGACTCTGTGGCAAGTGGGCAAGGATTTTCAACCGGAGATAAATTGAGAATTTTGGCAATATGGACTATTTCTTTTTTCATCAGGAGGGCGAGTGGTCTGATTATAGCCAGTTTTCCACCAAACAAATCTTGCCGTGGTACAAGGGTGCTTAAGTTGCCGCTGTATAGGAGGTTGAGAAAAAAGGTTTCGATGATGTCTTCTTTATGATGGCCAAAGGCAATTTTGTTGTAGCCTTTTTCTTGGGCAAGGGAAAAAAGTCGGTTTCTGCGTTGTTTGGCGCAATGAAAACAGCCACTCTTACCGTCTTTGGTAATAAGAGCCTGCTTGCCAAAATCAGTATATTCCATATAGGATTCAACAGGTAGCCCTTGCAGCCGGATATCCACCTCATCTAGGGTACCTTCTTCAAAACCCATATCAAGATGTACGGCTAAAAGCTCATAATTGATGGGGGCCTTGTGGCGCCAATGCTCAAGAAGCCAGACAAGAACCAGGCTGTCGACACCACCGGACACAGCTACCATGACTTTGTCGCCATCGGCTAGCATGTCATAAGTGTGCATGGCCTGGCCAATGAGTCGGTTGACATGGCCTGAAAGAACTTTCAAGGAAATATTCCTGAGGTTTACTGGGCTAGGATCGAACAGTCAGAAAAACTATCCTGTATCCCTTCACGAAGAAGCTGCTCTGCTGTGAGCCATTTGAATCCACGCTCGAAAGATTTGCCGATTTCAAGCATGTTGTCGGTGAGAGTTTTTTGGGTTTTATCGAATCTCCCAAAGCACATTGTGTCGCCATTTTTTGTTGAAACAAGACGGAAGTCGAAGCCTACCGAGGCAGGCTTGTCGACTGAATATTTTCCACCTTCGCGTTCTTCATAACGGATAAGCCCAACGGCAAGAACCGCATCTGACTTTCGACTCTCGCCAATTTTTTTAGCCCAAAGAGCCGGCTTTCCAGGTAATTCCCATATTAATGACACTACCTCATTGGCGGAAATGAAATTGACGTTATTATGGTCAGTAAATTTCTCATGTAAAATTGTAGTAAGGGCTCGAAGGCCAGATTCTTGTTCAATGTCAGGCGTGTTTGCTGGCTGGCTCGGACTAATAAACGGCAGTATGGTGATACTGTTAAGCTGCTGAACCGCTGATTGATTCTGCTTGCTACTAACGCATCCTGTGATGGCAATGCAAATGAGACAAATAGCTATGAGTTTTTTCATTTCACCCATGCCTCCATTAGTTAAGGCTTCTGCAACACGTTCTATAAAGAGCCCTTTGACGAGAGAGGGCGCTCTCCCGCACGGGGCTCAACGGAAGTAGCTTGGTCCAGAACTTTGCCTAAACCTTTAAAGATAGCTTCTAAAATGTGGTGGGAGTTTTCTCCATGCAACATGTCGACGTGCAGTGTTAAACCTGCGTGGAGAGATAACGCACCAAGAAATTCTCTGGCTAATGCTGTATCAAAGGTGCCAACCTTTTGATCCGGAAGAGAGACAGAGTAGTGAAGGTATGGACGGTTTGAAAAATCAGCAGCGATTTGGACAAGTGATTCATCCATGGGAAGAATAATATGACCATAGCGCCGGATTGAGCTAAAGTTGCCGAGGCCAGCTTTAAACGCCTGGCCAAAACAAATTCCCAGATCTTCAACTGTATGATGATCGTCGACCTCTGTATCGCCTGTTGCTTTGATTTCAAGATCAAAAAAACCGTGTACTGCAAGAAGAGTGAGCATGTGATCAAGAAATGGCACACCGGTTTCTATTTGAGATTTGCCGTGGCCATCGACGAAAAGTTCGAGTGAGATGTTGGTTTCATTGGTTTCTCGCTGGATGGCTCCTTGCCTTTTTGGGCCGCTTGTCATTGATATCACCTTGAATTAATTAGATACGGATTATATATTCGTGACTCTTTGTATACCAATTTCCATGGGAATATGGCAATAAAGATCTTTGGAATCATTCTGAGGGTTCATTGGAAGTTTATAAAGAATACTGCCAAGTTAAAGGTCGTCTTTGAGTTCATTTTTTTTGTTGACATCAATAAAAGAACCTGGTTATATTCCTGGCCTTAATTAAAGCACCTTGGTTTCCATTGTGAGCGGGAATAACTCAGTGGTAGAGTGCAACCTTGCCAAGGTTGAAGTCGCGAGTTCAAATCTCGTTTCCCGCTCCATTTTAACTATAAAAACGGTTCGAAATTAATATCGGACCTTTTTTCATTTTTTAGGCTGGTGACAGCCTGGATTGACGATCGAGGAATTTCCGTCATGAAAACGCATTTAACCCCTGTAAAAGCCATTGAGAAAAAATGGTATGTAGTAGACGCAACCGATAAAATTTTGGGGCGACTGGCCTCTGAGGTTGCCAGCAGGCTACGTGGTAAGCACAAAGCCAACTTTTCTACCTTTCAAGACACCGGCGATTTTATCGTGGTAGTCAATGCCGAGAAAGTCCGGCTGACCGGTAAGAAATGGGACGATAAAATGTATTACCAGCACTCTGGTTATATGGGTGGTTTAAGGGAGAGAACAGCAAAAGAAGTTTTAGAGGATTGCCCTGAAGATCTTGTTATGAAGGCAGTTCGGGGAATGCTGCCAAAAAATACTTTAGGAAGAGCACAACTTAAAAAATTGAAAGTATATTCCGGTACAGATCACCCCCATGCAGCACAACAACCGGAAAATCTTGAGCTATAATTAAGGATATTAATAGTCACCTTGGGTTTTAAAATCCCACTGACTGGAGAATGTATGATGGCAGAGAAGAGCTTTTACGCCACTGGCAAAAGAAAAACTGCAGTAGCCCGGGTATGGATTAGGCCTGGTAGCGGCAATGTAATGGTTAACAAAATGAAAGCTACTGAATATTTTGGTGGCCTTCTGGTTAATCGTTCGGCAGTTGAAAGACCGTTTTCCGTCACTGAGAACGACGATAAATTTGATGTACTTGCTACTGTTCGCGGTGGCGGTAAATCAGCCCAGATGGATGCAGTAAAGCATGGAATTTCCAAAGCATTGCTTGCTGTGAATCCAGAACTGCGAACTACTTTAAAGAAAGCAGGACTACTTACCCGTGACCCAAGGGCTAAAGAGCGTAAGAAATATGGTCAAAAAGGCGCCCGGGCTCGGTTTCAGTTTTCCAAGCGTTAAGAATTTTTGTGTCCCGATTTACATTGGGAAATCAATACCATTCTTTTTAGGATGTTTATGGGGAAGGCGATTCGTGCAATCGTTCTTCCCCAATTTTTTTTCAGAGCTCTCAAATTGAGGAGAAACTGCTCATGAAACGTGTCGGTATAATTGGTGCTTCAGGATATACTGGTGTCGAGTTGGCCCGGTTACTCGCTGGCCACTCCGGAGTGGAATTAACTGTTGCCACCTCAAGGCAATATGCCAATAAACCTCTGGCAGAAGTCTATCCAAGTCTCTCTAATATCACAGAAGTTATTTGTGTCGATGAACCAATTGAGACAATTGCTCAACAAGCGGACTTCTTTTTTACTGCCGTACCTCATCAGACCGCCATGGACTTGGTTCCTCAGCTATTGGAAGCCGGCAAGAAGGTTGTAGATCTTTCGGCTGATTTTCGTATATCTAACAGTGCAATCTATGAAAAATGGTATCAACCACACTCATCAGCTCAGTATTTGCATGAAGCGGTTTATGGCCTGGCTGAATTACGTAGGAAAGAAATTGCCGATGCCAGGCTGGTTGCTAATCCAGGTTGTTATCCAACCAGTGTCATTCTTTCATTATCACCATTATTAAGGGCTGGTTTTATTGATCCTGCAACCTTGGTGGTGGATTCTAAGTCCGGTACATCAGGGGCCGGCCGGAGTGCAAATACTGGCACCTTATATTGCGAAGTGAATGAAGGATTTAAGGCTTATAAGGTCGGCGAACATCGTCACACACCTGAAATCGAACAGGAATTGTCTTTGCAATTTGGCGAAGAGGTTGTCATCACATTTACACCTCATCTCGTTCCCATGTCCAGAGGAATACTGAGCACTATGTATGCACAGGGTAAACCCGGAATCGAGAAAATTACCATGCATGATGCATTGGTTGAAGCATATGTTGATGAGCCATTTGTTCGTGTTCTTCCATTGGGACAGTATCCAGCTGTGCAAATGGTGCGTGGAAGCAATTTCTGTGATATTGGCCTGCAAGTCGACGAGAGAACTGGGCGGGTGATTGTTATAGGTGTTATTGATAATCTTGTCAAAGGTGCTGCAGGTCAAGCAATTCAGAATATGAACCTCATGCTCGGCTTCCCTGAAGCAGAAGGATTGGGGGCTGCTCCTCTTTTCCCTTGAGAATTGTGCGAACTATTAAGCTTATACTCGCTTTTGACGGAACTTGTTACGCCGGCTGGCAGCGGCAAAAAGGCCAGCTCACCATACAAGAGGTTGTAGAAAAATCGCTTAGTAGAATGACTTCTGAGCAGATAATCCTTAATGGGGCCGGCCGAACTGATGCAGGTGTGCATGCTTTTGGTATGGCAGCGAGTTTTCAGACAGCTAGCTCTATACCGGCTACGGGTTTTCAACGTGGGCTCAATAGTATGTTGCCGGAGGACATACGAGTAATAGAATGCAGCGAACAACATCATGACTTCCATGCCCGTTATGATGCAATTGCAAAGGCCTATGAATATAGGCTGACCTTTGGAGAAGTACTGATACCCACAGAACGCCTTTACTCTCATTATCTCCGTGAGCCTTTGGATCTTGAAAAAGTGAATGCATGCCTAAAGGTTCTTATAGGTAAGCATGATTTTTCTAGCTTTGAGGCAACTGGTTCAAGGGATAAATCGAAAACCAGTGGCAAAGGGGCGGTGCGCACCTTATTCGTTGCTAAGTATCAAAAAAGTCCAAATAATCTTCACGGCGCAGTGTTTACTTTTATAGGCGATGGATTTTTACGGCATATGGTTCGAAATTTAGTAGGTACACTGTTAGAAGTTGGGAAGGGGAAAATTACATTAGAAGAA
>CAYUCH010000102.1:0-13973 GCA_964443295.1 uncultured Desulfobulbia bacterium
ACCTCGATGATCATTACAGAAAGGGAAAAACAAGTTACTGCTTATCACGAAGCAGCTCATGCACTCGTTGCCGAATTACTCCCTGGAGCAGATCCTGTTCATAAGGTTACCATAATACCAAGGGGGAGGGCATTAGGCCTTACCATGCAATTACCTGTCGAAGAGAAACACTCCCAAGCAAAATCCTATTATAAGAATAATCTTTGTATTCTCCTTGGTGGTAGAGTTGCTGAAGAAATAATCTTTGGTGAAACCACAACCGGATCTGGGAATGATATTGATCGTTGCACTGAAATTGCCCGAAAAATGGTCTGTGAGTGGGGAATGAGTGATGATGTTGGTCCTTTAACTTTTGGTACAACCCCGGATCCATCCACAGGGCAGCCCAGAGCATATAGTGAAACCACTGCTGTAGAAATTGACAAGGCGGTAAAAGAGATGGTCCTCGCTGCCAATGAGACTGTGAATGCTCTCCTGCAAGAAAATAGCCACATTCTTAAAGCAATGGCGGAAGCATTGTTGGAAAAAGAAACAATTAATGTGGAGGATATTCAGACCATCATGAAGGCCTAAGCAAGAGAACCTATGCGCCAACAATCATTTTTTTAAGAGCATCAAACTCTTCACGTAATTGGGCCAGGTTATCTTCAAGCTCGGTGATGCGGGCGGTGGGTGATTTTTCAGGTTGACAGTCTACATCTTCTGGAGACGAGCTATCGTCCTCTGTCACGTCTGGACTCGGACTTGCATCCAGTACCTGTATCATGGGATCACCTGCCAGGAGATGAGCAAAACGAGATTCTTTACAACCTGGCTGGCGGGGAAGTTTTACAACAACATCGGTCATTTCTAAGTCTGTCAGGGTTTCGTCAACGGATTTCAAATCCGAAAAATGAAACATACGTTCTGTACGTCCTCTCAACTCACCTAATGTCTGCGGGCCACGCAGCATAAGAACACAGAGAAGAGCAGCTTCTTTCGGTAGGAGTTTATATGATTTGACGAAAGTTTCTGCATATTTTGGAACACGACCGGAATCACTTTGATAAGCAAGTCCATTTTTTTTCAATGTCGTTAATGCTACGAGAATAGTACCTTCATCATATGATGCAATTGGATGCCTGTTTGTTTTCTGGTTGCAGGCGTTTTGCAGGGCATTGAGGGAAAGGGGGTAATAATCAGGTGTTGCCATTTCTTTTTCAATCAGGCAACCAAGAACCCTTAATTCTATTTCACCAAGCAAGAGATCCATAAGTGTCCTTCCTAATTCAAGATGAAGACTTATTTTAATTCACTGATAAGAACCTTGCTATACTGTTCAAAAATAACTTCAATTTTATTTGGTTTTATGGTGTTGGTCACGAAACCTAAACCAAAAACTGAATGTTTCAGAAGATCTCCCTCCTGAAAGGTTTGTGTCATAGCATAGGTGATGGCATTATTTTGATCCAACCCTTCAGTTAACTCAAAAAACAGCGCCGCATTTTTGGCTTCTTTGGAAGTGCGAGTAGATTTTGCTTTTTTAGTAGATTTCTTTTTTGGCGTTTTCTCTGCTTTTGGGGCACGATATTTATGACGAGCACCACAGACATTACATTCAACCTTTGCCACCTCGGTTTTTACCATCGCAACAATAATATGGTTTGTGACATCTTTGCATTTCAGGCAACGAGAGTCTATTTCATCGCCAGCGGTCAGTTTCTTTTCGGTAGCCAATTGTTCACCCCATGTGTGGATTTCTGAAGAACAGAGGATTGTAAAATATATCTTATCATCTTTTGAAATGGAATTTCTGTTTTTTTTCAACCCAACTGTTTTTTGGTATTTGAAGTATGTGTTTTGCAGACTGACTTACATATGATGTTTTCAAAAAAACTACACACTAATGAAATGAACAATGCTGCTTCAAATCTTAAGATTTAGGTGACCTAGCACAAAAAAAGTGAGGGATGTGTGGTTGGAATGAAATAAAAAAAGCCCTGCGTTTGCAGGGCTTAAAACACTCATATACTTTAAAGTCTATTAGTTAATTAGAGAGACATTCGATGCTGCAGGGCCTTTGGGACCATCAACAATCTCAAATTGAACTCGTGCTCCATCATCCAAGGTCTTAAAACCTTGAGCCTGGATTGCAGAAAAATGAACAAATACATCTGATCCATTATCTTGCTCGATGAAACCAAAACCCTTTGCTTCGTTAAACCATTTCACAGTACCTTCAAGCATTGTTTCTTACTCCTTAAAACGAGGTTCCTTTTGAACCATTTAATAATTGTCCATATTCACATGGACAGTTCTGGCGCTTTCACTGTTTAATCGGCAATTACTCAAAAAAAACCGCATAGCCCCTAATAGAGGTTTTGCGGTATACTTTTTCGGATTTTGTCCCACGAAACAGTTGTTGCGCAAATAATGTAAAAAATTAGCATAGTTATGTAGAGAAAGCAAATTATTTTACATTTATGAAATGGTGAATAAATCGAAGTCCTGGGTCGATCGGAAATGTTTCTCTTCAAAACCCCTGTATTACGGATGATGATATATGTAGATTTTTGAGCATTTTTTAGCGATTCCCTGTATGGTGACCTCCCTTTAGCTTTATTCCATAATATATGCTTATTTTTTATTTAACATGATCTCTCAAACCTTAATGTTACTCACATCTTCTCAAGGGAGAAGACAACTTTATGATAAAAAGATTATTGAAATTCCTTGGTATGCAAAAAAAAACCAAAGGTGCATCGAGGAAAAAAAGTATTCAGGCCACACATCCCAACGACATTGACTCATCGAAACTTACCCATGACAGTGAAACTCCCTTTTCTGTAGAAACTGACCAGAAGAGGTCGAAGAAATCAAAAAAAACCAGCGTAAAAAAACGATATACCAAAGCACAACGCATCAAAAAGTCTACCCAAAAAACATGGAGTATTGCAGAGTTTGATGTCGTTCCAATGGCTGGAGAAACAAGATTTCATGACTTTTCCTTGCCTTTGGAAATAATGCATGCCATTGCAGATCTGGGATTTGAATACTGCACACCAATCCAAACAGAGACTTTGCCAAAAAGTATGGCAGAGCATGACATTATTGGCCAGGCACAAACAGGTACTGGCAAAACGGCAACCTTTTTAATCACAGTTCTCACTCACATACTCAATAAAAATATATCCAAAACTCAACAAGCAGGAGCACCCCGAGTTCTCATTTTGGTTCCAACCCGTGAACTGGTCATGCAGATCAGCAAGGAAGCAAAGGATCTTGGGAAATACAGCAACATTAATGTTGTCTCTGTGTTTGGCGGCATTGACTACCAAAAACAGAAAAACGAAATTACTAGTGGTCCTGTTGATGTTATGGTTGCCACTCCAGGAAGGCTGCTCGATTACCAAAGAAAAAAGGTTGTCAGGCTCGACAAACTTGAAATACTTGTTCTTGATGAAGCCGACCGAATGTTGGACATGGGATTTATTCCGGATGTTAGGAAAATTGTCCTGAGCACACCGGCCAAAGAGAAAAGACAAACATTCTTTTTCAGTGCAACTTTATCACCAGAAGTTAATCATCTCGCCTCTCAATGGACCAAAAAAGCTGTTCACGTGGAGATCGAACCGGACAAAGTTGCCGTGGATTCAGTTGAGCAATTGATATATCTCACCACCGCTGATGAGAAATACAATTTACTTTATAACTTGATGACTTTGAATGATCTAAAAAGAGTCATTGTCTTTGCAAATCGCAGAGATGAAACCAGGAAATTAACGGATCGTCTCAAGAGAAACGGCATCAGCTGCGCAATGCTATCTGGAGAAGTTGCACAGAAAAACAGGATCCGTACTTTAGAAGACTTCCGAAATGGACGAATACGTGTTCTTGTCGCCACAGATGTTGCAGGACGTGGGATTCACATCGATGAAGTCAGTCATGTTGTCAATTACACATTACCTTTTGAACCGGAAAATTATGTACACCGAATTGGACGAACCGGCAGGGCAGGCGCCACAGGTATATCCATAAGTTTTGCCTGTGAAGAAGGATCCTTTTATATACCGGAGATCGAAGAATTTATGGGATGCAGTTTGGAGTGTACGTATCCCGACGAAAAATTACTAAAACCAGCCCCTCGAGGAACGGTGACTAAGAGGAGCCAAAATAGACGGTATGGTAAACCCAAATCACGCTCACACTCTCAGCAACGGAGATACAAACAGTCAAAAAGTGATGCCAGTAAGCACTAAGTGTGTGAAAATGTTTTTTTAATTCTTAAAAACTCATCAATGTTATTCAGGAAAATATCGACCAATTCCGGGTCAAAATGCTTGCCTCTTTCATTTTTGAAATATGCTAAGATCTCTGGCATATCATATGCTTTACGATAAACCCGATCAGTGCATAAAGCATCAAAGACATCGGCAATGGCGGTAATCCTGGCAAAAATGTGAATTTCGTCTCCTTTGAGCCCATTAGGGTAGCCACTGCCATTGAATTTTTCATGATGTTGCACGGCAATGATTGCCGCAGCTTTCATGATCTTCCGACCAGAAGAACCAAGCATGCCAAAGCCAAGTTCAGCATGGTTTTTCATGGTTTCGAACTCGCCATCACTTAATGGCCCCGGATTGTTGAGAATATTGTCAGGAATTGCTACTTTACCAACATCGTGCATGGGGGATGCCATGCGAAGAATTTCTATCTGGCTGGGATTTAAGCCATATTTTTCGCCTAAAAAGCGGCTGTATTCCGACACTCTTTTTACATGAAGCCCGGTCTCTTCGGAACGTGCTTCGGCGATTTCTCCCAAGGTGTAAATGATTTCTTTTTGGGTCTCTTCTATTTCCAAATTGAGATGGGTATTTTCAAAAGCTACATGCACATTGGTGCAAAAAATTTCAATGAGGTATTTGTTGAGTTCGCTTAGTTCGTTCCACCCTTCACTGTATATAACTATTGCAGAACCAACATCGCTTTGAAAATATCCCACATAGCGATCGGGGAAATACATCGTTTGCTTTTGTGCGATGGCTTCTTTAAGATCATTGCGGACGTCTTCCGGCAGGGCTTCTTTGGTATTAATTTCAGTCATTTCTTCAAACTTGCCAGTGGCAGCCAAAACCTCAAATTTTTCTGTAGTGGCTGCAAAACCCGAAGTCTCGCAAACAATGGCATTGGGATCCATATGTAAGATTGATACCAACTGAGTCAATACTCCTGATGCCAGGTTTTTCAATGACCGAAGCTCAAAAAGATTTGCTGAGGCGTCTATGATTCGTTTCAGGCCTTTTCGATTAGCCTCAATGGTAAGAATGTCACGGTATGTACGCAAAGAAGAAACCATTACCGTAAATAGTTTCTGTGAAGAGAGTTCAGTTTTTTCTTTGTAATCATTGATGTCATAATCAACAATAACGCTTTCTTCTGGTGCCTGGCCAGGTTGGCCTGTTCTTAAGATAATGCGAACAAAAGGATTGTTGAGTGTTTTTCGAACATATTCTACCAATGCAAGTCCAGCATCCTGACTTTCCATTACCACATCAAGCAAAAGAACAGCAGTGTCGGGATTGCGCGCCATGAGTTTTTTGGCTTCTTCTGCGCTGTATGCATGGAGAAATTTAATTCCTTTTCCGTCGTATGAAAAATTCTTTAAAACCAAGGTGGTAATTGAATGAACTTCTTCATCATCATCAACAATGAGAACTTTCCAGATTTTGTTCGATTGTTCTGGTACATCCTGTTCTTCTTGAGGAGTTTCTTCATCGTCGCTAAAGAGAAGTTCTTCACCGTTTTCTGTCACTGTTTTGCTCCTATTATGTTTATCCATAAGCTCAGCCTGATAAATACAGGGAGAGCTGGTTGTATATTCTTAATTGAATAGTTTAAGAATGCCAGCACGTTTTAAGAAGGTGCTATTTAAGTGGAAGTTTGATGGTGAAAACTACCCCTTGGTCTTCTTCACTTTGACATTCAATGGTGCCATTCAATTGCCGGGTGACGATGTTATAAACTATATACATACCAAGTCCATCGCCACCATTTTCTCTATTGGTAGTAAAAAAAGGATCAAAAATGTGCTCGATATTTTCCGCTGAGATCCCTCTGCCATTATCTTGGTATCGAAAAGTGAGTTCATCGTCTGCGGATGAGATGTTAAGGGTAATTTCACCTGCCAGAATTTTTTTAAAACCATGATTTATGGAGTTTGTAATGAGATTTGTGAGAATCTGTGAGATTGCGCCGGGATACGAGTTTAGGACAATGTTATCGGGACAATCAATATTTACTCCATGGTGGTTATTTTTAAAAATCGGCCTTAAACTCAAAAGAACTTCATCTAAGTATTCCAGGATGTTGAAGTTTCTTTTTACCTCTCCGGCCTGATCAATGGCAACTTGCTTAAAGCTTCGAATGAGCTGGCCGGAACGATTGAGGTTGGAAAGGAGCAGGCGGGTTGATTCAAGGCATGTTTTAAGATACTCCTCAAAATCATTTCGCTTCATTTTGTTGGTAAGATAAAGATCAAACACCAGCTTGGTTTCTTTTTCTAAATGGGTTGCCGCTGTGTATGATATGCCAACAGGAGTATTAATTTCGTGGGCCACACCAGCCACAAGGCTACCAAGAGACGCCATCTTTTCAGATTGAACCAAATGATTTTGTGTGAGTTGGAGTTGTTCCAAAGTCTCCATGAGTTCTTCATTGGCAGCATTGAGACGAATGGATTCCTGTTGGGCAAGTTCGGCTTTTTTTCTCACTATGATGGCAGCCAGGGTGTTGGCAATGACATGCAGGAATTCTACCTCTTTGAGGTCGTAAACATGGTTGGCTCTGGTATAAATGTTGATTACGCCAATGGTTTTGCCGGAATACAATATAGGAGTGCAGTAATGTCCGTGCTCATCCATTCCGGCAAATGTCACATCATGGCCTGAGCCAATGCAGTCGGAAAATTGAACTTCTTGTGTGGATGCAGCCCGCCCACAATAGCATTTGCCAAAGGGGAGGGTGACGCAATGTTCCATGAGAGGTTCGGCCAGGCCATTCTGGGCCTTCATAATTAGAACTTCAGGCTCATCTTCTACTATATGAATAGAGCCTCTTGATTCTAAAGATAGCCAGGGAATTGCAAGAATATTATCTAATGATTTTTGCAGAATTTCATCAAGGGTAAGATTGTCCAGGATATTTCAATAAGTTGGGTGATAACTTCTTGGGTATCAAAAGAGCGAGTAATTTCTTCTTCTGCCATACGGGATCTGGCAATTGTTCTTTCCAACTCGTGGAGTCTTTTTTCAAGTTCTTCGTAAGTTGGTTTTTGAACCATGAAATATCTCCTGAAATTATCCTGATACGACTTAACTCATGTACTTTGATTTACATAATAATAAACCACATAAAAATAGCAAAAAACATGCCGTAAGTAAAAAAAAGAAAATAAAAAAATAAAGAACGTTATTTCAGGGTGTTAGGTGGTTCAGGGCAGCATGGGAGGATTTTATGTATTTAGAAAACGAACTTTTTCCCGGAAAAAATTCCGACAAATCGGAAAAACATGTCAATCACGACTCATTTTTTTTCATATCAAGTTCTGCAATTCGTTTTTTAAGATCTTCACTTAATGCAACTCTTCCTTCCAATACACAACCTCGCCGGCCGGGAATACACTCTCCCTTAAGCCTTTTACATTTATCATTATTAATATCATAATGTTTGCAATGAAAGGTCATATCAGTATTTAATATCTCCTCGACATCAATGGCGCCACAAGATTTATTAAGTAAGGGGTGTAATACGTGGCGAAATCATATTTATGCTTCTTTTCGAAATAGTTCACCTGCAGGAAATTAAACGTGAATTTTAATACCCTCGGGTGTGATTTCGTCAAAAGTCATGTTTTTCTTTAGTTCTCCGGTATGGAATCTAATTCTTCCCAGCGGTGGTAGGCCTCTTCAAGGTTTTGGCTTAAACTTTCCAAGCGAGTTTTCATGTCTGCCGCTTGATGAGCATTTTCCTGGTAAAAAGTTGGGTCGGCCATTAAATCGTATAATTCTTGCTGTTCTTTTTCCATGGCTTCAATATTAGGTGGAAGTTCTGCTAGCTCTTTTTTTTCTTTAAAAGAAAGCTTGCGCGGTGTTGTATTTTGGGATTTGGGTTTTCCTTTTTTTATTTTTTTAGGAGGTTGCTGGACGGTATCCTGGTTTTTTTTCTGCACAAGCCAGTCGTCATACCCGCCTGCATATTCTATGATGGATCCATCTTTTTCAAATACCAGTGTACTGGTTACGACATTGTTTATAAACGTACGGTCATGGCTAACAAGCAGCACGGTCCCCTGATAATCCAACAGAAGTTCTTCTAATAATTCCAGTGTTGCAACGTCAAGATCATTGGTGGGTTCATCTAAGACTAGAATATTGGCTGGTTTTGTAAAGAGTTTCGCTAAAAGTAGACGGTTGCGCTCTCCACCGGATAATGATTTGACCGGGGTACGGGCTTGCTCAGGAGTAAAAAGAAAATCTTTCAAATAGCCAATGATATGTTGGGGCCGTCCATTAATAAGAACAGTATCGTTTCCCTCGGCTACATTTTCAGAAATGCTTTTTTCTTCGTCCAACTGTGCTCGTAGTTGATCAAAATAGGCGATCTGCAGGTTTGTACCATGTTTTATTTTTCCACTTTGAACCGTTAATTCCCCAAGAAGGAGTTTGAGCAAAGTTGTTTTGCCGCAGCCATTGGGACCTATTATTCCTACTTTATCTCCCCTGAGAATAGTGGTGGAGAATGCACTGACAATTTCTTGGTTATCATATTGATAGGAAATGTTTTTGGCCTGTATTCTGATTTTGCCGGAAGACTCAGCTTCCTGCATTTTAATCTTGGCTTTTCCTGTTGTTTCCCTTCTTGCTTTCCGTTCTTCACGGAGTGAAAGCAAGGCGCGGACTCTTCCTTGATTCCTGGTCCTTCTTGCCTTAATGCCCTGCCTGATCCAGGTTTCTTCTTGAGACAGTTTTTTGTCGAATTTTTTTCTGTGTTCGGCTTCTACTGCGAGGGCTTCTTCTTTACTTGTCACATATTTGTGATAATCACCCGGCCAACTTGTTAATTTCCCTCGATCGAGATCAATAATGCGTGTGGCTAAAGTATTAGCTAATAATCGATCATGGGTTATGAAGAGCAAAGAACACTTGGCAGAAAGAAGGAATTCTTCCAGCCAATTAATTGAATTAAGGTCAAGGTGATTGGTCGGCTCATCCAACAGGATAAGGTCTGGTTCACAGACAAGAGCCTTGGCCAATAAAACTCGGCGTTTCATGCCTCCTGATAAATCTGAGAATATATGGTTCGGCTCAAGGTCTAACCGTTTTAGAATAGTATCAATTTGATTTTGGGATTGCCAACCACCGGCAGCTTCCAGGGCTTGTTCGATTTCTTCAAGATGGGATAAAAGGGCAGGATCGTTTGTATCAGCCATTGCATCTGAAATTTCATGATGCTTGGCAGTCAACTCTGCTACATTTTCCAGTCCTCTTGATACTACATCATGAACAGTACCAGAAAGCGAGGTTGGAATTTCTTGCTCTAACATGGCAACTTTCAGACCAGGTTGTCTGATAATCCGGCCACTATCATGGGAAAGAATGCCTGAAATTACATTGAGCAGAGTTGATTTACCTTCTCCATTTCTACCAACCAGGCAAATGCGTTCATTATCCTCAATCTGAAGATTAACCCTGTCAAGGACAGGATCACCGCCAAATTGCAGGCTTATTTCCTGTAAGGTAATTAAACTCAACTGTGCTCTCTGGTTTTATGAAAAGTGATTTCGGGGAATTGTTCCATTGTGTGATTTAAACGCCATTCACTGGCCGCCAGGAACGAGAGGTGGCCTTCAGCATCTAAGGCAACAGCTGCTTGATTTTTTTTCTTAAACTCATCAAGTTTACTCGTGTCATCGCAGGAGATCCAGCGGGCTGTGGAGTAGTCAATGCTTTCGTAGATGGCTTCAACACCATATTCGGCTTTCAAACGTGCCATGGTGACGTCAAATTGCAGGACACCTACCGCACCCAATATGTAATCACTGCCAAGAATCGGACGAAAGAGTTGGACGGCGCCTTCTTCTGCCAATTGCATTAACCCTTTATGCAGTTGCTTTGACTTTATGGGATTTTTTAAGATAACCCGCCGAAAATGTTCAGGGGCAAAACTAGGAATTCCTGTGAATTTTAATGGTTCTTTGTCAGTAAAGGTGTCGCCAATTTTAATAGTGCCGTGATTGTGAATTCCGATTATGTCACCGGGGTATGCCTCTTCAACATTCGTCCGATCCTGGGCCATGAAAATAGTAGCATTGGCCAAAGAGACTTCTTTATCGAGGCGATGGTGTCGGACCTTCATGCCGCGCTTAAATTTGCCTGAACAAATACGAAAAAATGCAATGCGATCTCGGTGGGCGGGATTCATATTCGCTTGGATTTTAAATGTAAATCCAGAAAAGGGTACCTCGTCAGGAGCTACCATTCTGCTGGCAGTTGGACGTGGACCCGGTGAAGGAGCAAGCTCTACAAAACCATCCAGTAATTCTTTGACACCGAAGTTGTTAATGGCACTACCAAAAAAGACTGGAGATTGACTGGCCTTAAGGTATTCCTCATGTTCAAAAGGATTGGCCGCCCCCTCCAGCAGTTCAATTTCTTCTCGTAAAGAATCTGCATGTCGTCCAAGCAAATCATCCAATGATGGGTCATTGAGATCTTTAATGACCACAGTGTCATCATGGCGTTCTGCCTTGCTTGGCGTAAAAAGCTGCAGTTCCTTTCGATAAATGCTGTATACCCCTTTAAACTCTTTTCCCATGCCGATTGGCCAGGAAAGAGGAGTGCATTCAATTTGTAATTTTTCTTCGATATCTCCCAGAATATCCAGTGGATCCATGCCATCACGATCCAATTTGTTGATAAATGTTATAACCGGGGTGTTACGCATGCGGCAGACTTCCATGAGTTTTTCTGTCTGGGTTTCTACTCCTTTGGCATTATCTATGACCATAAGGGCACTGTCCACAGCGGTCAGAACACGGTAGGTGTCTTCAGAAAAGTCTTGATGACCAGGGGTGTCGAGGAGATTAATTTCAAAATCACGATGATTGAATTTCATAACCGATGTGGTAACTGAAATTCCACGTTCTTTTTCAATGGACATCCAGTCACTCATGGCATGGTTATCGGTTTTGCGGGATTTAACCGCGCCGGCCATTTGAATTGCCCCACCAAATAAGAGAAGTTTTTCTGTAAGGGTGGTTTTACCTGCATCGGGATGGCTGATGATACCAAATGTGCGTCGGCGATCGATTTCATTTTGAAGCTTACTACTCAAAGTCTTTTCCTCGTTGAAATGGATGTGAAAAGTTGTAAAAAAAAGAGGGCCGCCATGGCGGCCCGAAAACCTTGTATCTTAACCTGAAAACAGAGAATTGTCCAGTGTTGATGGAGGTCCGGATATCTGGTACATACAGCAAATATCCGGAGCAGGGAAAAGAGTGCTATGGACTCAGTTATTGCGCAGTTGCCTTGGTGGCGAAATTATTCAAGGCATTTTTTATTTTTAATAAAACTTCGTCACAACCTTTAATATCGTGACGTTGTGCTAAATATTTCGGCTCATTATATGAGAGCCAGACTTTACCTGCTTCATCTTCCCAGATGAGTGCTTTTTGGGGTAAATCAATGGCTGCTCCCTGACTGCATTGCATCAATGGTGTACCAACTTTAGGATTGCCAAAAATAATCAATTCGGTGGGGCGGAGTATTTTGCCTATCTTGGCGGCTCCTTCTGCATGATCGATTCGTTTAAAAACAGTCATTCCCTTCGTTTGTAAAATATTTTCCAAACGGTCAGCAGTTTCCTTTACTTGGTGAGAGCTTTCCTTAGTTATAATGCCGGTATCTGCAATTGCAACAGTATAAAAACAAAGAATAGCAATAATACTCATAAGAAATTTAGCCATTTTTTTGCCTCTAAAAGGATTGTTATTTGACGAGAAGGGGGGGGATTATGCCGCTTGGTTATCAGTGGACACAGGATTCTCAATTTTATTTAACCCTAGCCATTCATAAGCTTCATTAATACTTTTAAATACTTTTACTTGTTTATTACTGTTGGGCATGAGGTTTCTATAGATTTCGTACATTCTTGCAAAACCATAAGCGAGAGCTGATGTTACGACCAAGGCTGCTTTGGTTTTCTTACCGTTTGCGTCATGTTTGGCTGCTATTTGTCCAACTAATCGTATTCCTTCTGTAGTGAGCTGAATTCCGTTTACTTGGCTAAAATCGGCAAGTTCATTGTAGTTTTGATAATCGGGATTTTCCTTGAAATCCTTCTGGTATTTTGTAATAGCCTCCACAAACTCTTGGTCTGTGGCATCACCTGTCCAGACAGTGATGATGATTTTGTTGGTACTATCAACAGTGTGTCTAACGGGCATCCTGAGTTATTCCTTAAAGAAGAGCGCAATAGTAGAATTTGGATCTCAACTCAATCGTATCATATTTTCAAAATGGTGAATAATAAATCAGCCGAGTTCCCTAGTAATGTATAAACACGTAAAGTCAACGGGTAATTGCCTTTAACTTTTGTGGGACAATGCTGTAACCATTTTGACTACGAGAAGGATCCAGGGAGTGCCGTGCATTAAAAGATCTAACCAATCAACCGGACGTGATAGTTCGCCCTTGGTAAGCATGTGTAATTTTTCCCAGATATGCGGAGGATTAAAAGGGGCAAGGCCAATAGTCAAACACAGTACAATCAATATGCTCCAAGGTAGTTTTTCAATAAATGCTATCATTGGCTTCATCTCTCTCAAAAGTTCAAAGATGAAATTCATCACAAGAATTTATAATCAATAAACATTCTGTTAATACAATAAAAGATGAAAAAAAGTATACGGTTTGCATAACTCTTTATTTTTAAGAAGTACAAATATAGAGAAAATTATATCAAGATTTTGGATAGACGGAAAAGAAAATCCTCTTGACTGAAAGTGATCCAGCCAAGAGGATTTGGCGCTAAAAAATACATTTGGACTGAATTGTTTGAATAATTAAAATGTTAGTTCAAGTCCGTGTCTGACGAAATATGCATCATCAGGATCATTGCCAGCCGGGTCCCAAGCATCACCAGCCAGAAGATACGCCGTCTCAACTTTGTATGACAAACCATTGGCCAGCTTCCAGGTGGCGAAAGCGGAAATTTCAATACCCAGATCATCTTCTCCCATGAACTCTTCATTTAGCTTTAGCCAACTAAGTCGACCTTCAAGTGAGACATCCTTGTTTGAGAGGGGACATTTGATATCAGTAGAAGCAAATAATTGCATGAGGAAAAGATTGGATAGACCAGTGTTACGCTGTGCTGAGGCATTGTCATATCCCATCATAAATGCTTCTACCATGTTTCTTTGACCAGGAACTGCAAGACGGTAGCCAGGGATAGTTACTTGGTAGATGGTATCAGTCAGGTAACTGATGAATTGTTCATTTTTATCATCATTCATGTCATCATCGCCGGAGCCATAAGCCGCAAGGGCGCCAATCTTAAACGAATCCATGTTTGCTGTAGCCTTAAGCATCGCAGCAAAAGAACTCTGCTCAAGATCAGTAGCATAGTCGCCAAACTGGTATTCTACATCCGCAAGAAGTGATACCTTGCCGAAATTCAGGGTGCCATCAAGACCCACATTCCAAAAGCGCATTCCCATGCCATCAACATCGAGGAAGGTAACATTAGCTCCCCAGTTCAGCGCCTTTGATTTTTGAGTATACAGGGCAAAATATCCGTCAATATCACTTGTGTCATCGTTGGTGCCATTCCCTTCAGAAAACTTTATGATTCCAGCACCTGCATAAGTATTTGAAGATGGCACGATAGTGTCAACAATCTTTCGCACATTTCATTTGGCGGTGGCCCCGGTATAG
>CAYUCH010000103.1:0-13905 GCA_964443295.1 uncultured Desulfobulbia bacterium
ACAGCCATGCTGCCTTTAATTCATCTTATGCAGCCCTCTATTACCCCTGGCTCAAAATTAGTGATCCGGTCAATTCCAAGAAGAGACTTATTCCTCCCTGTGGCGCGGTGGCAGGCTGTTATGCCCGATCAGATCAAAAGACTCATGTTTGGTATGCCCCGGCAGGGATTGATCGAGGCCGTATCTTTAATGCCTTATCTGTGAGTTATAAGACCAGTCGTGGCGAGCGTGATGTGCTCTATCCTGAGGGTGTCAATGTCATCACCGTCTTTCCAGACACCGGGATCAATATCTGGGGGCAACGCACCCTGCAAAGTCAGCCCTCGGCAGTGGATCGAGTTAATGTTCGACGCTTGATGATGTTCATGGAAGAGGCAATCGCCGAGTCTTCCCGCTTTGTGGTATTTGAGCCCAATCATCCCCAGACCTGGCGAGCCTTGGAACGATTGGTGAACCCCTTCCTGCAGGACATCAAGGAAAAGGGTGGCCTCTATGATTACGCCTTTCAGTGTAATGAAGAGACCAATACCCCGGTGGTGATTGACCGTAATGAGATGATCGCCAGGGTCTTTGTTAAGCCCACCAAGACCGCAGAATTTATCGAGCTTAACTTCGTGCTCACCAGCACTGGCGCGAACTTCAACGAGATTTTTTAAGGAGAGTAATCATGCGTAGCGGAAATATGCCCAAGAGCCTCTATCAAAATTGGCAATTTGCTATTGAGGTTAACGGCTTTGATGTAGCTCTGTTTCAAAAAGGACAGGAGCCCAAGACAGAATTTGAAGAGGTGGCCTTTGCCCCGGCAGGCTCCATGTTTGATCAGAAAGTGGCTGGTCGGGTGAAATTTGATGATATCACTCTGGAGAAAGGCATCCTGCAAGATGGTTCTGATGAATCGGCCCGGGAATGGGTCAAGAAGCAGGTGGATGTCAACAGTGTCACCGGTGGTCTGCCCGAGGATTATATGAAAGATATCGATATTGTTCGTTATGACCGGGCCGGTAATGAGACCAGGCGCTGGACTCTGCACGGGGCGTGGATCAAGGCTCTGGAGTATGACGAACTGGAAGGCGGCAACACCGAAAACACCATTGAAAAACTCAGTATCTGCTTTCAATACTGGACTTGAGCTGAGGAGATAGAAAAATGCATAAATTCACATTGCCAAGCGGCATAGATATAGAGCTTCGGGAGATGACCGGAGCTGAGGAAGAGATTCTCACTAATCAACGGCTGATTAAGAATGGTGAAGCAATCAATAGGGTCTTGCTGAACTGTATTTCGCATCTGGGGGATGAGGAAAAGGTATCCATGGATGCCGTCCTGGCCTTGCTCTCCGGTGACCGGCTTTTTGCTTTGGTTAAGTTGCGACAGATTTCCCTTGGGGATGAGGTGGAGCTGCAACCCACCTGTCCTAATAACGGTTGTCGGATGAGTAATTTTATGACCGTTGATTTGGAGGAGTTAGAGATTTCTCCATATCCCGAGGAGCGGGAGTTTGCATTCAAGCTACCAAGCTCAGGCAAGATGGTAAAATTTGGCTTTCTCGATGGCCACAAGGAAAAACGGTTGGCCTCTCTAAAGGAGCCCAATATCAGCTCGGCCATGTTGATTCGGATTATTGATATTGATGGAAAACCTCCCAGTAAGAAAATTTTGGCTGAGATGTCCATGCGTGACCGTAACTCTCTCAGGCAGGAAATGGCCAGAGTAGATGGCGGCATTGACACCATGGTGGAACTTGAGTGCGATGGCTGTGGTGCTCCTATTCGTACCAGATTGGAGGCTGAATCCGCTTTTTTATTCCCAGGAGTTCGCTTGTAGGTGATGTGTTTTTCCTTGCCTATGGCGGACTTCGCTGGAGTTATTCCGAGGTTTTGGCGATGCCGATTAAGCGTCGGCACCACTTTGTCGAGATATTGGAAAAGCAGTTAGATTTTGAACGGCAACAGATGGAGCGATAAGAAATGAACGATCTTGGCCTTGGCATCATGGTTTCCATGAAGGATGGCTTCTCGCAGAATGCCCAGCGCATTGAAGGCTCCATGCAGTCCCTTGATGCCACGGTGGCCACCGCCAGTGAGCGGATGACCCTGAATCTGGATCGGATCGAGAAGGGGACTATGATGGTGGGAGCAGGTCTGGCTTTGATGACAGCTCCCACTGCCTTGATTGCCTCCACCGCTGCCACCCAGAAGGCCATAGGCGAGTTGGCATCCCTGGGTGTTCAGGATCTCCGCGCTATTGAGGATGCCGCTGAATCATTCACTAATAGCTGGTCTGGCACAAATAAAGCAGATTTTATTGCCTCAACCTATGATGTGAAATCTGCCCTGTCCAGCTTGAGTGATGAGGCTGTGGGTGTTTTCACCTCCATGGCCGCCCTTACCGCCAAAGCAACCAAGGCCACGACCCAGGAGATGGTGGGAACCTTCACTACCTCTTACGGTATTTTTAAACCGATCATGGCAGACATGACTGATATGGAATGGGCCACCGCCTTTTCCGGAGCCATGGCTCAGACTGTTGCCTCATTCAAGACCAATGGTGTGCAGATGTCAGATGCCATTAAGAATATTGGTGCCGTGGCTTCAGCCTCCAATATTCCTTTACAGGAACAGTTGGCAGTTCTTGGTCAGCTGCAAACCACCATGCCCGGTTCTGAGGCCGGTACTCTCTACAAGGCATTTATCATGAAGGCGGCTGAGGCTGGAGAGACCCTGGGTCTTTCTCTGGTTGATGCCTCCGGTCGATTAAAAGGCGTGGTACCGATCCTCCACGAGATCAAGAAAAAATACCCAGATCTCTCCCAAGCCGCTGCCCAGGTTGAAATCAAGAAGGCCTTTGGTTCTGATGAGGCCGTGAAGTTTCTGTTGCAGATGTCTGCCGGGGTGGGTGCTTTGGAAACCAATATCCAGTCAGTAGAACAGGCCATGCGTACTGGTACTGTGGTCACCGAAAAGATGGCTACGGCTATGAACATGGATATCGGAGCTCGAGCAGCCCTCATTGGTCAGCAGTTTGCCAACCTCAGCGAAATTCTTGGTCGTACCTTATTACCAATAGTAGAGCCGATCATGAGTGGTATTTCATATCTGCTTATTGCTTTGCAGAGAATGGCAAAATCTGTTCCTGGTCTTACTCGGGTAGTGCTTGGTTTGGCCATGGCATTAGGAGCGGTGCTAGTAATTGCTGGCACCGTTGTTACTACCGTGGGGATGATCGGTTTACTATTGCCATCAATTAAGGCCGGTTTAATTGCCCTCAGTGCGACAGCCGCAACCACTGGTTCAGTCGCCACTTGGTTCCTACCGGTAACCGCTACCATTGCCGGGGTGTTATTAGCAGTCTATTTGCTCAAACGAGCCTGGCAGTCGAATTTTGGAGGTATCCGTGATGTGGTTCTCGGTACCTGGAATAAAATCAAATTAGTCTTTCAGGGTGTCCGAGCCTTGTTCACCTCTATCAGTGGTGGGGTGGGACAAATGTCAGCGGAACTGGCTCAGAAACTTGAGGCGGCCGGTCTTATGGGTTTTGTGGTTACGGTCTTCAAAGTTTATTATCGCATCAGGCAGTTTCTTGGTGGATTGACCCAGGCGTTCTCCCATGCCTTTGGTCGAATTCGGGCCATTCTTGAACCAACGGTACAAGCCTTGGTTGGAGCCTATGGCATGCTGGCAAAGGCTGTGTTTTCAGTGATTGAGATTTTTGGTCTTGTTGGGAATAGTATCGATGGTTCAGGCTTTCGAGATCTTGGCACAACCATTGGCACCATGCTGGGAGTAATTGTCCAGATCGGGGCCTATCTTATCCGCTTTACCATTATTCCATTAACCATGGTCATTCGCACCTTGGTAGTAATGGTTAGAGCCGTGGTCTGGACTGGCAAGGTAATTGTTGATTCTCTGATTCATGCCGGGAAATTTGCCTTCAAGTTCCTGCTCCCCATTCGCTTAATTGCCCAAGCCTTTATTTCGACAGGAAAGATCATCTACTCAGTCTGGGAGATGCTCTCTGGTGATGTCTCTATGCTTGGTGGCTTGCAGGCCATTGGTGGTGCTGTGTTTGATTTCATTGCTACTCCATTTTATTGGTTGAGAGATGTAATAATCGGATTCTGGAACTTTACGACCTCTTTATTTAAAGGGCTGGGACAGCTCTTCATGGGTATAGGTCAGTTGTTGGGTCAGGCTATAATGAACCTGCCTATTGTCGCGACCTTGCGTAGTGTGTTTTCAGCGGTGCAGTCATATCTCGCAGGGGATGTCACCTTCTTTGAAGCTGGCAAAAATATACTTATGGCTCTTGGTAATGGAATTTGGTCAGCCGTGACTTACCCTTACCAGATGCTTAAAAATGGTTTGGGTAAATTACGAGCCTTGCTACCTTTTTCTGATGCCAAAGAAGGGCCATTATCCGCTTTGACCGCCTCGGGGTCTGCCTTACTTGAAACTCTGGCATCCGGGATGCAACAAACACAGGGAATGCCGGTGAAGATATTCACCTCTGCCGTTCAGGGCATCAAGTCAACATTGAGTAATGTTTGGGGTAGTGTCAAAGATGGTGCTACTGGGATGATGGCAGGACTACCGTCTCTAAATTTCAAAAATGAGCAGGAGAATAAAGGGGTAAATAGTTCTGTTGTGACACCAAATTTAGTGACTGCTACTTTGGATCTTTTGCCCAAATTGGATGGTAAATTAATTCCCACCGTCTTTAGCGCAGCCCTTGTACTCCAGCCAGTGCTGGCAGGCGCTGCTCCACAATTATCTCCGGTTGGAATCCAGTCTCCTGCGGCGGTCGTGGAATCCCACACTCTGTCGCCTGAATTACCAGCCATGCCCAGTGTTTATCAGCCTCCAATGAATAGTCAAGCTGAGACGACGAGCGGGAATACAACTATTGAAAGACAGGCTCCCCAATCTCCTTTAAACCAACAGCAGTCAGAGAAGTTAGCCATCGTTCATCAAGGTCAAAATAGTGCTCCTTCAAATCCTGACAATGAGCTTGGTATCCGTGATCTGCTGGCTACCCTCATCTCCAAATTTGATAGCCTGGCTGAACGACCAATTGCGGTGTCAGTGGCCACCAATATTGATGGTCGTCAAATAGCAGAGGCGGTTTACAAGGATATCAGGGAACAAAAGATCAGAAATTATGAGACGCTATAGGAAACAACATGGGCTGGCAGGAAAAAGAAATAAAAGGCTATCTGGTGGATGTGGATACCGGTGAACGGTTGGAATTACAGCATAATCCAAGCGCCATCAATGATGAAAAATCCACCGCCTATGCCACCATTAAGGTTCCTGGCATGAGCCACCCTCGTTATCAATATGTTTCAGGTGAGCCACACAAAATCAGCTTCAAGGTCCAGCTCTTCAAAGGACCAGTAAAGGAAAAGGTTGATTGGCTCCGTTCCCTGCAGTACCCGCAACACTCCGGCACCATGCTGAAGAACGCTCCGCATCGGGTAATATTGATCTTCGGGAATCTCTATCCCGGTACAACCTGCATCGTCCGCCAGGTGAAAGCTCGTTTCTTCAACCTCTTTGACCAGACCAATCTCCTACCCCAGCAGGCCGAGGTCGATATTGTCTTGGAGGAGTATGTGGATGAATCAATTAACTACTCGGAGGTGCGCTCATGATCAGCAAAGATTCCCGTTATGTTTCCTGCATTCTTTACCGAGACTCGGAGGGTGATTCCTTTGGCAACAGGCACCGAGTTGATACCACTCCTCGCTATGATGATCAATTTCATACAGTGATTGATGGTGATCGCATCGATATGCTGGCCTACCACTACCTCGGTGACGCCACCCTCTGGTGGATAATCTGTGATTATAATGAGATATTCTTTCCTTTGGGTCTGGAGATGGGGCAGGTGTTGCGGATTCCTTCTGTGGAATTCGTTAATATGGGGTTACTGTAAGGATGATTGTAATTCATTGACAAAGAACGACTCCATGCTAATATGAGATTAACCGCGCCCAAACCGCTGATGAGGACTTGATCCTTATTACGTTTGGGCCTTCTTGTTTTATGGCTTCTGAAAATATTTCACGTCATTAACTCCAGCAAAATCATCGTCCTGAGTCCACACTGTTGCCTGGCAAAAGCGAGCCGTTGTTAAGATGATGGCATCTGCCATGGGCATCTTTAGGTCAAAACTCGTCTTGGCTGCCTGGATAGCCAAATTACTGTTTAAATCAACCTCCTGCCCCTGTTTCATTATGGCTACAGCTTGCAAGGCAGCATCTTCCCCTTTTTCTCGTAAAGCTACTTTGAAAACTTCATACATACTGAGGGTGGGAACAATAAGGCTATTTGTTTTTTGTATTGGTTCAGCAAATATTTCAGCATTTGGACCATCACTGAAATATTCAAGCCAGCCACATGAATCAACTACATTCATAGCCGATCATCCTCTCGCTTAAATTCTGTATTAATTCCCTTCATAAAACCACGCATGGATTCCACGCTTTTGGTTGGGATAAGTTCAACACGATTACCATACTCAATAACCTGCATTTGTTGTCCAGGCCTGAGTTGCATAGATTCGCGCACTTTTTTTGGGATTACCACTTGAAATTTTGGGGAAATCTTTACAGCTTCCATTGTTCTCTCCTTATCGATAGGCTTTTTGTAATACGATAAGTCGGTCGATTCAAAAAGTCAATTGGTCTTTATTCTACCATTCATATGAGAACCTCAATGTAGGGCTGCATAACTTTCTTCACCCGACAGATGGTCGCATATTTCAGCAGTTTATCAACCTTGAAAGTTCCACGCTGTTTATAGAGTTTGAGGGCCTCCAGAACGATATCCATACCAAGGGTATTGCGAAACTTGAAGCAGTCAGCAATGGTTTTTTCCTGGTTGTAGACACGGATAGTTGTGCCGTCAATTTCATGTTCCTCTGTACCTGTGGTAAATGATGCCTCAGAAAAATGATAAACAGCTGTTGGTGGATAATCGATACGCGGAGATTTACTGCCTTTTATCACGGCCATGCTTACTTCATGGGGAATTTGGGTTGTGATGTCGTGGAAGGAAAGGGCTGACACAAGACAGATCACGGAATGTGGAGCCCGAACCGCGATGGTCAGAAGATCAGGTTCAGCTGTGGGTGGAAGTTCTGTCAGCCTGTAGACACCACGCGAGAACTGCTCCAGCTCTCCCTGATCCCGGAGAGCATAGAGGGTCCGTGGATGTATACCAGCCTTCAAAGCTTCGGCAGTTCTGATAATTCCCTTCTTCTGCCGGATTATATGTTTGGCGATTTCTTCTGCCGTAGTCATTGCTAGCTGTTTATGGATAAAAAAGTATATAAAAAATATTTTCTATAGTCATTATTGTCCAAGATGTTGAGAAAATCAAGTTAAACAGCAAGTCTCCTCATCTAGAACATAGCTAGAGGCTTGTCCTCCAATCATGTTTTACCCTTCATTTTTTACCCCCAACTTTTTTTCTCCTGCCGCCGACACATTTGAGGTCCTTCCGGTAAGTAACTGGTATGGACCTTGATACTTTCAAACCAATATACCTAATTCAGATTGAGGGGCAGACCCTCTCCAAGGATATCACCCAAGAAATTACCTCATTTTCCTTTATGGATAATGAGGATGAACTTGATGTCTTGGAGTTGACAGTCACCAATCGCAGTCTGCAATTTGTCGATGACCCGCTTTTTCAGGAGGGTAATGAGATCGTGGCTCGCTTTGGTTATGTGAATGATCTCTCGCCCCACAAAAAGGCAGTGATCAAGGATATTGACTATGATTTCCCCGAGAATGGTGAGCCGACCATCCGCATTAAGGCCTATGACAAAGGATTCAAGCTGGCTGGCAAGGAGAACCAGAAGGTCTGGCAGAAACCTGCACCAGGGATTCTCTATTCTGAGATTGCTGAGGAAATAGCAACAGCCAACGGATTAACCCCGGTGGTTACACCCACCATGGGTAAACATCTTCGGGTAAGCCAGTCCAACATCTCCGACGCCCAATTTCTAAAAGAGTTGGCAACAAAAGCCCGCGATCGTGATGGCCAGGGTGTCAGTGGCTATGTCTTTTTTATCCAAGACGATGAACTCCATTTTCATCCCCGAAAACTGAAACAAGAACCATTCATTTCGTTGGAATATTTCACCGACCCTCAAGGTCTCCTTCGCTCCTTTCGACCCTCCACCCAGTCACAGAGTGCCAAGGGTGCTGGTGTTGAGACCAGGACGGTGGGTGTGGATCCCCGCAAGAAAGAAATTATAGAGCATAAGGCCAACAACGATTCCACTCCAGAGCGTGATTCATTGGGTAAGCAAACTTATCTGGTGGATGGCAATACCGGCGAGGTCAGCTTCAAAGAACAAGAAACCGGGCAAGTAGAACCGAGTTTTGACAGGGCCGAGGGCTTCCATGAGGAACCAGGTCAAGAATCGGCTCAGGATGTGGCAGAGGCCAAATTCAAGGAGGCGGAACTGGGTCAGGTGGAAGCACTGGCCCTGACCATCGGTATTCCCCATCTGCGAGCTAAGAACAATATCGAGATTAAGGGCGTGGGGCAGAAATTCTCCGGTATCTATTATTGCCACTCGGTGCGTCATAGCATTGGTGTTGCTGGCTATTCCTGTGAATTACGCCTCAAGAAAAATGGTTTGGGTAAGGGGGCAGGCGAAAAGGCCGCACCTACCCAGGGGAAAATTAACGATAAAGAGGCCCCTGTCTCTCTGCAAGAAGAACCACCCAAAATGGTCATCGTTAATGCGGAGACAGGGGCTGTTTCATAAGGAGAAAAGAATGGGAGATTTAACAAGAAATTTCAGCAGGTCGGAGTTCGCCTGTAAGGGCAAAAACTGTTGTGGCGGCTCAGCCCCAGTCCAGCCCACCTTAGCAGCTGGGCTGCAAGAGATACGGGATAAGATCGGCAAGCCACTGACCATTTCCAGCGGCTTCCGCTGTAAGACGCATAATCGGGCAATCAGTGGCGCTGAAAACAGTCAGCATTGCCTGGGTAAGGCAGTTGATCTGCTCTGTCCTGACGCTTGGACTCCTGCTCAATTGGCAGGTCTTGCCGAGACCATTCCGGTCTTTGAACAAGGTGGCATCGGCATCTATAAATCATGGGTTCATTTGGACATAAGACAAGGAAGAGCGAGGTGGCAGAAATGAAAGAGACTCCACAGGTAACTCAGACTATTGGTTCAACAGGCCTCACTGGGCCTCTACAGGTGGAGATTCTGCCCAATGGCCGTAGTGCCAAACTGGTACGGCCATTCAAGGTCAAGACCAAGAGTGGTGGCGTCATTGAAGTACCGGAAGGTTTTGAAACCGACTTTGCCTCAGTTCCCCGCTTCTTTTGGCGCATTGTTCCTCCTTGGGGCAAATACTCCCCGGCTGCTGTGGTTCACGACTATCTTTACTCCACCGGTGAAGCACCACGGGATATTATTGACCGTATCTTCTTGGACCTTATGGAAGAACTGGGCGTTTCAGGTTGGAAGCGGGAGGCTATGTATTGGGCGGTGCGCACCTTTGGCGGCTGGGCCTGGCAGAAACATAAGGAGCGTAGAGCTAAAAATGCTTGAAACCAGAGATCGCCGCCTTGATGAGCGCTACAAAAACCGTTGGTATGGCAAATACCGCGCCTTTGTTCGCGACAATAACGATCCTGAACGATTGGGCAGAGTGCGGCTGGAGATCCCGGCTGTGCTGGGTACCGGTCAGGAGAACTGGTCCGAGTGGGCTGCCCCCTGCTTCCCTTATGGTGGGAATGACGATGTGGGGATGTTCATGGTGCCAGAGGAAGGGGCCTCGGTATGGGCTGAGTTTGAGGGCGGTATTGTCCAATATCCCATTTGGGCAGGAGTATGGCTGGCAAAGAGTAACCCTGGAGAACAACCAGAAGAAGGGAAACGCACCTGCGGAGATCCTTCTTGCCTTGACTGTGAGGATAGGCTGGAACATCAAGCCAGCCGCCCTGATGATCTGGAGCATAAGAAATACCATGGTCACCCGCCATACTATTGCCCCCGCTTCAAGGTGCTGATGAAGACCGAGACTGGCCACACCATCATGGCTGATGACCGGGATGGCAGTGAGCTTCTGAAGATTATTGATCGGGCGGGCCAGATATTGAGTTTTGTATCTCAGGTCAAGCCAGCGGTGCAGGCCGGAAATAGCTTACGCCGTGGAACCAAGGATGCCGAGCAAGGCGACCAGCTTGATTTGACCTCAGACATTGTGGATCAAAAATCTCGTATTGAAATCACTGACCTCAGTCGTCAATTTATTCGGTGGGAGGCTTGGCAGGACAAAGAGAAAATTCACATACAATCTTCCGATAAGACCAGGGCCAGATTTCAGAAGATTCTCATCGATACCAGCAAGGGCAGAGAAAGGATCCATATCTGGGGCCTGAACAATGGCCAGGAAATTCTTATTGATGGCACGGCAGGTCAGGAGAAGATTCGCCTCACAGACAAGGCTGACCAAGAGTTCATTATGAATTCCCTTCCTGGCGGTGAGCGGATTCAACTTACGGATAAATCCGGCAGCACTGTCCTCATGGATGGGGTCTCCGGCAACATCATAATTCGTTCAACCAACAAGGTATTGATAAACCCATGACTGAGCAAAATGAACAAATGCTGGCCAAGGTCTTTGATAATTGGCGGGCTGAATTTAGACGAATACTGGAAGACCATCGCCGAGAGATCCAAACCCGGCTGGAAAAGATTGAAATTGAGATCGAGAAGAAGTCGGACAAGGAGAATGTCGAGTTGCTGGCCCGTTCCATCCATGATGAGTTGCGCCGTCACTCTGATGAAATCAATCGCCTCCATTCCCGGGTTGGTACCAAGATGGGTACAGAGACTATGTGGAAGATTGTTGGTTTTACTCTGGCGATAGGTTCGGCTGTTGGCGGTCTTGTCAGCTATTTGATTAATCTCACCATGAAGGTGAGCCCATGAGCAGACCACAGGCAAGGCTTGGCGATATTTCCTCCCATGGCGGCATGATCACCACTGGTGCTATTCGCACCATGGTGAATGGCAGGCCGGTGGCGAGAATGGGTGATTTTCATGTTTGCCCAATTCCTGGCCATGGGGTGACACCCATTATCACAGGTAGCCTGGATACTCTTACCGAGGGCAGACCCAATGCCCGTATGGGCGACATCACCGGCTGTGGCGCGGTGATTGTCACCGGTAGTTTTAATACCAACGATAACTGAGGTCTCCATGTCTGAGAATCCACAGATCCATTATTGGGATGTTTTTCCCAAGCGCATAAAAGTCTCGCGAACCTGGTGGTCAATGGCCTTGCCTCTTTCCATCCGGGGCAATCCTCGGGGTGAGGTGAATTATGAATCTCTGGACGAGTCAATTGCCCGAGTGGACTGGCAGGGCCGAGTGGTTCTTGGTTGGCGAACCGGTCATACCATTGTCATGGTTTACGACTCTGAGGATCGTGATTCGGTGCGCTATGTGGAGGTTGAGGTGGTGGAGAATTGGGATGAAGGCAGATATTAGTGACTTTCTTGATAAGAATTACATGAAGAACAAGAAACTGGAGATGGGGTTTTGAAACTATCAATACCGAGCTACTCCAGATAGCGAACAGCGAGAGACCTTCGAGTCACTTATACCCCTCAAGAGGGTACTGAAAAGAGTGCCGTTCCAGAAACATTATAGTTAAAGGTGTTGAGGTGAGATCATGGCTATGATGCCGGACGATGGAGAATGGGAAGGCGAGGATGGCGAGTGGGAAGAGCGTGGCCTGATTATTGAGCAGACCAGTGATTTCACCGGCCATTATGAGGTCATGGCACTGGTTCGCGAGATGGCGGAAATCAAGGAAATGATCCAGTTATCCATGGAGGCCTCACGGGAATTGCAGCTTCAGGCTCAGGCGGTACTTGCTGCCCATGCTGAAAGTGCCCAGAATTATTTGCGCGAGGTGGATGAGCTAGTGGAACCTGATTTTTACCCATTTCAGACCATGCCAGATAATACAGAAGTTCGTGACCTCCCGGATGGAGGTCGGCTCTTTTCATTGGCCGATGGCTCATTTGTCCGGGTCATGGCTGATGACTCCATGGTGGCGGTAAGCCTGACCGGCGAGATTGTTTCTCTGGAGCCAGAAGGTTGTCAGGTGAATTTGCCGGATGGACCAGTGCTCAACATGAAGGCCGAGGCGTTACAAGAAACCCATGAGTTTGCCCTGATTGATGGTTTGCCCTTGGATGTGGAGCCGACCAAGGTTGCTGAGGGTAGGTTTCGGGTAGATCTAGAAAATGGCTATCGGCTCGATGTGGATCATGGTCTGCGAATTGCCAGCCTGAGTAACCCTACAGGTACCATGCTTATCCTTGGTCTTCCACGTATGGAAGGCATCGGTGAAGAATTGGAGGTGCATCTCATTGAGGACGGAGGCAAGGGCTTTATTGCCCCGGTCAGTGGTCATAAGGGTTTTGTTGAAGCTGGCGGTTCTATTTATCTGGCTATGGCAAACGGCCTGGATCTGGTGATCAGTTTTCCGGAGCAAAGGGAGGACGACCATCTCTTTGGTCAGCAGAACGAATTCCATTGTGAGGAGTCAGGTCAATGACATTTGACTTTCTTGGCAAGGGACTGAGCTTTCCCATGCGCTTCTCGCAGCGTACTGGTGGAACTCAGGGCTTAGGCCAGCATGACCATATCCATGAATCCATCCTCCAGATTATCGGCACCAGACCTGGGGAGAGATTCATGAATCCAGAGTTTGGCTCCAAACTGAATGATCTTGTCTTCGAACAAAACGATCAGGTGTTGAAGAGCTTGATTCGCCATTACATCATCGAGGCGATTAATCGCTGGGAAAAGCGGGTCAGAATCACTGAGGTCTCGTTTGATGAATCACCTCAACATACAGACCAGAATATCTTGCTGATCAATATTTCGTACCGGGTCATCCGAAGTCAAGTCATTGGCAATTTGGTTTACCCTTTTCACCGGGAACTACCATGAGCAGAGCACAAGTGGAATATAGCAACAAAGATTATGACTCGTTGCGTCGGGAGCTGCTTGCCAAGGTACCGCAACTCACAGACCGCTGGACTGACTTCAATCATTCCGATCTGGGTGTAGTGTTACTGGAGCTCTTCTGCGGGGTTGGCGATATGCTGGCCTATTATCTCGATGCCCAGGCAGCCGAGGCTTTTCTGCCGACGGCCCGGCAGCGCGACAATGTTATCAATCTCTGCAAGCTGATCAGTTATCGCCTCGATTCGCCGGTGGCAGCCACCACGGATCTGCGTTTTTCTCTGGCCACGCCTTTGACAGATGATCTGGTTATTCCAGTTGGCAATGGTTGTAAGGCCGTTCTTGAAGATGGCGAGGTTCCTTTTGCCACTGTAGCCGAGGTTCTTATCCCCAGAGGGCAAATCATGGTGGAGGCCAATGCCAGACAGGGCCTCCTGAAAAATGAATCATTTACGGCCACGGGAGTGCCAGGTCAGCAGCTACAACTTACCGGCAAAAACATCGCTCAAGGTACCATCAAGATATTGGTGAACTATGAGAATTGGCAGGAGGTTAACCATTTTCAGGAGAGTGGGCAGGATTCCCTCCATTTTCAATCCGAGACTGATGGTTTGGATAAAACTTCCGTTTCCTTCGGTGATGGGCAGCGAGGCTCAGTACCTTCTCCTGGAACTGAAATAATCGTGAGCTATTTGGAAACCTTGGGTGCTGAAGGAAATATTGGCAGCAATCTTGTTTCTGAGGTGGCACCGATCTATTTGAATAGTAGCCAGGTTGCTCTATCGGTGACCAATCCAACCCCAGCCACCGGCGGTGCCGACCGTGAGACCCTGGCCCATGCTCGCAAGCAGGCTCCGGCCGAGGTTCGTTCCCTCTGGAAGGCAG
>CAYUCH010000104.1:0-13876 GCA_964443295.1 uncultured Desulfobulbia bacterium
ATGGGTGGCCGGCTTCGCGTGGAATAGGTGGCCGAGATCAGTGGAATACGCAAAAAAGTCATATCCAGTCGGTGCTTGACGGTGAAGCCGAGTATGGCGTGGCGGAGGCCGGGCTTTTGGCTGAACGAATGAAGGGAGAGCCGGTCGTTCTTCTCAAACAGATCTTTCAGCACTCCCCCCTTGTTTTTCTCTCCCTGAAAAAGTCAGGCATCAATACTCCGTATGATCTTGTCGGCAAGAAAGTAATGAGTGATTTCAAAGGTTTAAGCGATGCGCCGCTTCTGGAGATGATGCAGGCAACCATTGGCGATATGGAACAGGTAAAAATCGTTCCACATTCCCATAGTCTTGACGAGCTGATTACAGGCAAAGTAGTTGCGGTTTCCGCCTATATAACCAATCAGCCATATATGCTGAAGCAGCAGGGGGTGGAGTTTAATATTCTTAACCCTCAAAACTTTGGCATCGATTTTTACGGGGATAATTTCTTTACCACTGAGGCAGAAATAAAATCACATCCTGATCGGGTTAAGAAAATGATCAGGGCAACTCTAAAGGGGTGGGAGTATGCCCTGGCCCATCCACAGGAAATTATTGACCTCATTTTAGAGAAGTACAACCCGAACCTGAGCCGTGATCAACTGGTCTATAGCGCGAAAATGACCGACCTGATGATCCTCTCCGAGATTACATCCCTCGGAACGGTCACCCTCCAGCGTTATAAGCAGATTGCAGATACATACAAGAAAGCGGGGTTGGCAGATGCAGAAGCCAACTTGAGCGACTTTATTTATGGAAGTGAAAAAATTACCAAACCAACGAAGCTCAATCTTACCGCTGAAGAAAAAGCCTGGCTTAAGTCCCGTCCCACCGTTGTAGTGCGGGTGAGCAATTACCCTCCTTTTCATTTCATGGATCAGGGAAAACCCGCCGGTTATTCGGTAGATATGATGAACCAGATTGCCACTCTGGCCGGTTTTGATGTCCGTTACGTTTCCGACATTCCCTGGCCGGAGGGGGTGGAGCATGTCAGGCAACGGGACGGCGAGGTGGATCTTCTGCTCACCGCCATGAACACCTTGGAAAGAAGGGAGTTTATGGCCTTCACCAAGGACTACCTGAAACTGACTTATAGAATATTCACCAGGGCCGACGACGATTCCATTGAGGATATGGACGATCTGGCCGGAAAAACCGTTGCCATTGAAAAGGGCTTCGCTGTGGTGAAAAAAATCCGTGACAGCTACCCGGACATCACGGTGGTGGAAGTGGGCGGGCATGCGCCGGATGTTCTTCGGCTGGTCGCAGCCGGTGAGGCCGACGCTTACATCGGTATCCTGCCGGTGACCAACTACCATATGGTCAATCAGGGGATCCTCAATATCAAGGTGGCCGGTTTCACCACCTTTGAATATAATACCCAGGCCTTTGGGTTGCGTAAAGACTGGCCCGAACTCGCCTCTATTATCGATAAGGCGTTGTCTGCTATTTCTCTGGAGGATAGGCAGGCACTACAGAGAAAATGGGGGCTTCGCGAGCTGCTAAGGGAGAAGCATAAAACCATTCAGCTTACCCAAGAAGAACAAGCCTGGATCAATGCTCACCCAAAGATTGTTTTAGGCATCGGTGAAACATGGAAGCCATGGATTATAAAGAATCCGGATGGGTCTTTTTCTGGTGTAGACGCGGAGATTGTTGAGCTGCTGAATCAGAGGCTGGGCACGAATATCAGTTTTGAACTCGGCCAATGGGCCGATATGGTCAAGAAGCTTGAAAACAAGGAAATCGATGGGCTTTCCTCTTCTGCGGTGCAAGACGAAAGACGATCGTTTGCACTCTTTACGGATTCTTATACCACTCGTTTTAAAATGGCTTTTGTCCGATCTGGCAATCCATTGAATATCACTTCACCGGAGGATCTGGCTGGAAAACGGATTACCACTTTTAAAGGTGATCGTCACGCAGAAAAATTAGCATCGAAGTATCCTGGAGTCACCCTGGTAGGGAAAAACACCTCATCTGAACAGTTCGATGCAGTGCTTTCCGGTGAGGCTGATGCATTGATAGGGAGTAAAATTATAAGCTATACGATGGCTGAGCAGGAGATTGACTTTTTGACGCCTGTTTTCACCGTAGGACAACCGCTCAAACTGGTTTTTTCTATTCGAAAGGACTGGCCTGAATTTGTACGCATACTGAATAAAGGATTACTGTCTATTTCAGAAACTGAGCGATTGGAAATACAGAATCGATATCCAACACAGCAGGGTAAAATAAAAGAAGCAGATAAATTAGTAACATTGTCAGATGAAGAACAAGCCTGGCTGCAGGCCCAACCAAAGATTGTTCTAGGCGTTGGCGAAACGTGGAGACCGTGGATAATCAAGAACCCGGATGGATCTTTTTCAGGTATTGACGCAGATATTGTTGAGCTGCTGAATCGTAGGTTGGGCACGAATATCACTTTTGAAGTCGGCCAATGGTCCGACATGGTCGAGAAGCTGAAGAACAAGGAGATCGACGGGCTTTCCTCTTCCGCGGTGCACGACGAGAGACGATCGTTTGCACTCTTTACAGATCACTATACCAGTCATTTTAAAATGGCTTTTGTGCGATCTGACAATCCAATGAATATCACCTCGCCGGAGGATCTTGTCGGCAAAAGGATTGCCATGCATAAAGGCAATCTTTTTATAGAAAAATTATTATCTGTGTATCCCGATGTTACTCTTTTAGAAAAATCCAGCCCAACTGAAATGTTCGATGCGGTACTTTCCGGCGAGGCAGATGCGCTCATAGGGAGTGAAGTTACAAGCTATGCAATGGCTGAACAGGGGGTTGGTTACCTGATCCCTGTTTTTACTTTAGGGCAGCCGCTCAAAATGATTTTCTCGATTCGAAATGACTGGCCGGAACTTGCAAGCGCAATCAATAAAGGATTAAAGGCTATTTCAGACACTGAACGACTGGAAATAAAGAATCGATACCCTGCAGGATCCGGACAGGCAAAACAGGGTGAGCAGTTTGTAATTCCTGATGAAATCGTCTTTGCTCAAACGGCATTTATCATAAAGAGGATCGCGGCCTTTTTTGCCATTCTTGTGTTCCTTATGTTTGTTTACTGGTTGGCAAAAGGGCGCCCCAAGCAATTCAGCCTGCGATTAACACTCCTGTTCCTGTCGGTTGCCTTTACCGGCCTGATAGCGACTACCGGAGTACTGGTTCTGATACTGTTGCAGGGAGAGCAACGCCAGGAGGAGGTAGAAAAACGCAAGTATGAATCAATGCAATTGGCGTTCGAATTGAAGCAGTCATCCGATGATCTGACCCGCTTTGCCAGAACGTATGTCGCCACAGGTGATACCAGGTATGAGGAATATTTTAGAGCCATCATTCGCATCCGGGATGGAAAACAAGCCCACCCCGAAGGATTTTCTCATGTTTTCTGGGATAAGGTTTCTGCCGGTCTGGTTGAGCTCAACGAAGCAGGAGAAACCTATAGCATAGAACAACGTATGGCTGAGCTGGGCTTGTCTGAAAAAGAGATCGGGAAGCTGGGATGGGCCAAGTTTGAATCGGATAATTTGATCAAACTTGAAGACGTCGCCATGAACGCGGTTCGGGGGTACTACAAAGATGCTGAAGGCAAATTTACGATTAAGGGCGAACCCGACCTTGAGCTGGCAACACAACTTCTTCATGGCGATGAGTACCATGCTGCCAAAGCCAATATCATGCAGCCGATCAATGATTTCATCGTTCTATTAGAGATACGAACCGAAAGAGAACTGCAGACCGAGCGTTCCAAAAACAAAGCGGTTCTGCTGGTGATTGCAGGATTGATCGCCTTAACCGTTGTTTATTCAATCTTTGCATTTATTCTCTCTCAAAGAAGGATTGTTACCCCGGTTGAAACTTTGAAAAAGGGAGCTCTCAAGATTGAAGGTGGCGATTATACACACCGGATTGCGATCAAGTCACAAGATGAAATTGGTGATCTGGCCAGGGCGTTCAATGTGATGACGAAAAGCATTAATGAGCGCAACCAGCAATTGCAGGAAAGTGAGAATAAGTTCCGCTCACTGGTGGAGTCTTCCCAGACCGTCCCCTTCACCTTTGATCTCATCGCCGGGCGCTACAGCTATATTGGTCCCCAGGTGGAACAGTGGTTGGGCTATCCTCCTGAGATCTGGACCGACCTTGAGTCCTGGGCGCAGCGCATACACCCCGAAGACCGGGAAAAGACCGTCAACACCTGTGTCGAAGACTCTGGGGCAGGGCGCGATCACGTCCTGGAATTCCGGATGATCACTGCTGACGGGCGGACCATCTGGAACCGGGAGGTTATCGCGGTGGAATCCAGCCCAAAAGGGCCAGCGAAATTGCATGGTTTCATGTTTGATATTACTGATGCAAAGGAGGCTGAAGTGCAACTGCAAGAAGCCAAAGAGCAGGCCGAAGTCGCCAATCAGGCCAAGAGTATTTTTCTGGCCAACATGTCCCACGAAATTCGAACCCCCATGAACGCCATCCTGGGATATGGCCAGCTCATGCAGCATGATCGTTCGTTGACCGAAGAGCAACGGGCCAAAGTGGATGTAATGGGAAAAAGCGGTACATACCTCCTGACCCTGATAAACGATATTCTCGAGATGTCAAAGATCGAGGCCGGCCGGATCGAGGTTTCTGAAAACACCTTTAATCTCAGAGAGATGATCCACGATGTTATCCAGATGTTCAAGGTGCGTACTGAAGAAAAAGGGGTGGAACTGCGACTGGAAGATAATTTTGAAATTTCCGAAGCGATTGTCCAGGACGAAGCCAAGATCAGGCAAATTCTCATCAACCTTCTGGGCAACTCGGTAAAGTTCACCCATGAGGGATGTATTATTTTGCGCATTCAAGGCTCAGAAACAACTCCGGATAAATATGACGGAGATAAAGGCGGGCTGTTCTTAACATTTGAAGTGGAAGACACCGGTATAGGTATCGAGCCCGAAGAACAGGACAAGGTTTTTGAGCCTTTCGATCAAACCGAGGCAGGCCGTAAAACCGGAGGAGGAACTGGTCTTGGCCTTACCATCAGCCGCAATTATGCACATTTGTTGGGTGGAGATCTTGTCCTGGTTAAAAGTGCGCCTGGCAAGGGCAGTGTTCTCAGGGTGACACTCCCTGCAGAACCAGGCGCTCCCCGGGATATTGCCAATAAAGAAATTCTACAAACAGTGAAAGCATTAAAACCTGGACAGCCTGAATATCATATTCTGGTGGTGGATGACCGCTATCTGAACCGCGATGTTCACTCGCAGATATTGAGCAGAGTGGGGTTTCATGCCCATACCGCCAATAACGGCAAGGAGGCGGTGGAGAAATTTGAGGAGCTAAAACCTGACTGTGTGCTCATGGATATCCTCATGCCGGTGATGGACGGTGTTGAGGCAACCCGGCTCATCAAAGAGATGCCAGGCGGAAAAGACGCAGTTGTTATTGCTGTTTCGGCAAGCGCACTTGAAGAGCAGAAAGCCAAAGTGTTGGAAAACGGAGCGGATGACTTTATTTCAAAGCCTATTCAGGAGAATGAGCTTTTTGAGGAACTCCGCCACCATCTTGGAGTCGAATACATTTATGAAGAGGAAGAGCAGCAAGATGCCATTGAGGCCGAACCGCAGGTGCTGGGCCGGCAAGATGTGGAACTGCTGCCTCCCTTACTGCGGGATAAACTATACAAGGCGTCTGTAACTGGGGATTTGGATCAGCTGAAAGAATTGATTGATGAAGCAGCCAGCTACAGTAGAGATGTTGCGGCGGCCTTGCAATACAGGGCTGATAAATTTGATTTGAAAGCATTTATGCAACTTTTTAAACCTGAGGATGATTGAGGTTTTCAGCTTGAAGATTGACAAAAAAACAAAAAGCTTATAGCTGAATGCTGACAGCTAAAAGCTGATCAAACCCGGAGGACAAGGATGAGCGAACTTGAAGAAAAACAAACCATTCTTATTGCTGATGACAACCCGGACAACCTGAAGCTTTTAAAAGAAACACTCAATGGCTTCGGATACAAGGTTCGAGTAGCCACAGACGGCAAAGCTGCGGTGGAAAGCGCCCTATCCGAGCCCCCGGACCTTATCCTTCTTGATATTCACATGCCGGAGATGGATGGTTATGAAGCCTGTCAGAAGCTGAAGAGTGACAGTAGAACCAGGCATATTCCTGTCATCTTTGTCAGCGCCTTAAGTGAAGAGTTTAACAAATTAAAAGCGTTTGAATTAGGAGGGGTAGATTATATCACCAAGCCTGTTCAGGCCCAGGAAACCAAAGCCAGGATTGCCGTGCACCTGCAACTGCAAGCCAAACTTAAAGAGCTTGAAGAGTTCAACAGGATCATGGTGGATCGGGAAATGCGGCTTATTGAATTAAAAAAGGAAGTGAATGAATTGGCAGTGGGACAAGGCAAAGAGGCTCCATATCCAGAGGTATGGGAAGAAAAACCCTAACCTCGCAGAACTGGATAAGATCCTTGGGTATCAAAATCAATTGAGTTCGGGGCAAGAAACAAACTTTTGCGCGGATGATTTTGAGAAAGCGCCTAAACATGAATACAGAAAAGTGGGTTCGTGGTGAAAAATAATTTCCGGATGACAATTAAGAAAGTGACCTGGATATGTGGTTTTATACTTGCCCTGGGAGTTTTCTGCATAACCACAGCCGTTCAATCCGCTGAACTCAAAAAAGTTTCTGTCCAGCTCAAGTGGTTCCATGGGTTCCAATTTGCCGGTTATTACGCGGCTGTTGAAAAAGGCTTCTATGCCGAAGAAGGCCTTGAAGTAACTCTCAAGGAAAGAATTCCCAAGAAAAGTCATATCCGCTCAGTTCTTGACGGTGATGCCGAGTATGGCGTAGCGGACGCCGGGTTACTGGCTGAACGGATGAAGGGAGAACCGGTCGTCGTTCTCAAGCAGATCTTTCAGTACTCCCCCCTTGTTTTTCTCACCCTGAAAAAATCAGGAATCACCTCCCCCTTCGATCTTGTTGGTAAAAAAGTGATGGTGGACTCCAAAGGGCTAAGTGATGCGCCGCTTCTGGAGATGATGCATACCACTCTTGGGAATGTAGATCAGGTTGAGATCGTTCCCCATTCCCATAGTCTCGATGAGCTGATTACAGGAAAAATCGATGCTGTTTCGGCCTACATCACAAACCAACCTTTTTTGCTGCATCAGCAGGGAATAGAGTTCAATATTCTTAATCCCAAAAATTTCGGAATCGACTTTTACGGGGATAATCTCTTTACCACTGAACAGGAAATCAACTCGCATCCTGATCGGGTCAAGAAAATGATCAGGGCGACGCTCAAAGGATGGGAATATGCCCTGGCCCATCCGCAGGAAATTATTGACCTGATTCTCAAGAAGTACAATCCAAAGTTACACCGCGACCAGCTAGTTCATAGTGCCAAAATGACCGACCTGATGATCCGCTCGGAGGTCGCTCCACTCGGTACGGTCACCATCCCTCGTTATAAAAAGATTGCCGATACGTATAAGAGAGCCGGCCTCGCTGGTGGCAGGATTGATCTCAGCGAATTTATTTATGGCGGTATTAGAACGTTATCAGCTCTTACGGCTACAGAGAAAGCCTTTATAGATAAGCATCCAATAGTACTATCCGCATCAGAATATGATTATCCTCCTTTTTCTGTTGTCAATGAATCCGGGGTAGCAGATGGATTTTCTGTTGAGCTGTTAAGGGCAAGTCTCAAGGCCGTGGGTTTGGATGTTGAATTCTCCGTCGGACCATGGGCAAAGATCAAAAAAGACCTGGAAGTTGGCATAATCCATGCCTTGCCTGTGGTGGGTAGAACGCCTGAAAGAGGGTCCGTATTTGATTTTACGGTTCCCTACTATTCGAGCTATGGAGCGATCTTTGTCAGACAGGGTGATCAACGCATTACAAAAAGAGCAGACCTTCTTGACAAGCAGATTTTTGTGATGAAAGGGGACCTTGCAGAAGAATTTGCCAGGCGTACACAGGTTTCAGATCACATTGTAACTACAGAGAGTTATGAAGGTGCATTTACTCTCCTTTCAGAAGGCAAGGGTGACGCAGTAATTGTACAGGAACAGGTGGGTGCTCAATTATTAAGCAAACTTGGCATTGATAATATCGTTCAGATAATACAGATAAAAGAGTTTAAACAGGATTTTACTTTTGCCGTAACAGAAGGGAATAAAGAATTATTGGCACTGCTTAACGAAGGATTATCCAGGGTATTAGCCGATGGAACCTTTGATAGGTTGCACGCCAAGTGGTTTGTTCTGCCAGAAGAGAGAGTGGTGACGAAAACAGCCACACCGGAATTGGTACCCTACAGCCAGGCAGGCTTTGTAATTCAAATGCTGGCCATAGTATTTTCTTTGCTTTCGATCTCTCTTTTTGTTTTCTGGCTCATAAGGGGCAGACCCAAAGATCTCTCCATTCGTGAAACCTTTTTTATGATCTCACTTGTGTATGCCTGTTTGATTGTGACCATCGGTATCCTGGTAACCCTCTTACTTGATGGCGGGAAAAAACAAACAGCCATTGAGAATCACCGCTTTGATTCCTATGCCCTGGCCCTGGAACTCAAACAGTCTTCCGAAGACCTGACACGTTTTGCCCGGACTTATGTGAGCACCGAAGATCCGAAGTACGAATCCTTATTCAATATGATTTCCGAGATTCGTGACGGCCTTCGCCCCCATCCCGAGACTTATACCCCCGCCTGATGGGCTCAAATTGCCGCTGGAACGGTTGACATGAACTCTGACGGTGAGACATATGCTATCCAGGGCCGGATTGAGGAATTGGGTTTATCGGCAGAAGAATCAGAGAAACTGCGCCTGGCCAAGAAACTGTCCGACGATCTCGTCAACCTGGAACGGGTTGCCATGAATGCTGTCAAGGGCAAGTTCAAAGATGCGGACGGCAATTTCACCATTCGCAAAGAGCCGGATCAGTCCATGGCCCGGTCCCTGCTTTATGGTCAAAGATATCATGATGCCAAATCCAGAATTATGGAACCCATTGATGAATTCTTCACTTTGCTTATCAACAGAACCGCAAACGATCTGAATGGTATACGTGCCAGGAATAATGCCTTATTGCTCGGAATTACGGCCCTTATTTGTATAACAGTCGGCTTTTCCGTCTTTATCTTTTTCCTGCTCAAACGACGAATTGTTTTTCCCTTGCACCAGCTTGAAGAATCCGCCATCCGTGTCGGTGAAGGTGAAAGAGATGCAGATATCCGGGTGGAAAGGAAGGACGAGATCGGTCAATTGGCTGAAGCTTTTAATTACATGCTGTGTGAAAGAAATGAGGCTGAAGGGGAACTGATCCTGGCTAAAGAACAAGCCGAAAAGGCATTGGCTGACCTTGAGGAGCAGGAGAAACGATTCCGATCCCTGGTAGAAAACATTCCAGGGGTCGTTTACAGCTGTGATCTGGATGAACATTGGACCATGAATTACATATCAGATTATATCGAAGATATATCAGGCTCTCCTGCCTCTGACTTTCTAAACAATAAGGTCCGAAGTTATGCGAGCTTGATTCACCCTGATGATACTGCCATGGTCACGAATAATGTTACCAAAAGCCTCGATTCTACGGGTTTCTTTACAATTGAATATCGGATTATTGATAAGCATGGGAACATTCACTGGGTTTTCGAACGAGGTCAGGCGATACGAGGCAAGGATTCAAAAGCTGCTCACATTGACGGCATTATTTTGGATATTTCGGATCGGAAAAAAAATGAAAGAGAACTGGAGTTACTGTCGGAACGATTGCAACTGGCAACAGAAGCTGCAGAAGTTGGCATCTGGGACTGGAATATCACGAATAATGAACTCATTTGGGATGAGTCGATGTATAGACTCTTTGAGGTAGATAAAGAGGACTTTTCAGGAAACTATGAGGCATGGGAAAACACTGTTCATCCGGAGGAGAAGGACAAGGCGGCTCTTGAACTGCAGAGAGCAATAGAGGGGGAAGAAGAGTTTAATACGAGTTTTCGTATTGTTTTGAGCGGAGACAGAATTCGCCATATCAAAGCAGAAGGTAAAGTATATCGAGATGAATCCGGCGAACCAGTGCGTATGCTGGGAGTGAATTATGACATAAGTGAAACAATAAAAGCCCAGCAGGCCATAGAACAATTAAACAAAGATTTGGAAAGCCGTATTGATGAAAGAACAGTAGAGCTGGAAAAATCAAAAAAAGCTGCATTAAGTATTATGCAGGATGCCAACCAGGCAAAGAAAAAAGCTGAAGATGCACTTGTCCGATTAAAAGAATCTCAGGCCGAACTGCTCAAACTCTCCAGGGCAATTGAGGCCAGCCCGGTAAGTGTAATGGTAACTGATGCGAATGCGGTTATTGAATATGTAAACCCCAAATTTTCCGATGTGACGGGGTATTCATTTGAAGAGGCCATTGGCCGGAAACCGAATATTCTCAAGTCCGGAGAACTGCCTGACACTTTTTACAAAGAACTCTGGGATACGCTCACGGCAGGTCTTGAATGGCATGGTGAAATCTGCAACAAGAAGAAAAACGGCACCATTTTCTGGGAGCGGGCTTTCATTTCATCAATTCGCAATGAGGAGGGAGTGACTATACATTATGTGGCAGTTAAGGAGGATATTACTGAAAAGAAAAAGGCTGACGAGGAACTGAAACAAAGCGAAACAAATCTGGCCCAGGCCCAAAGACTGGCGCATTTAGGCAGCTGGAAACTGGATATCGTTAACAACAATCTCAGCTGGTCTGATGAAGTCTTCCGGATATTTGAAATTGATCCTGAGAAATTCGGAGCATCATACGATGCTTTTTTGAATACTATACACCCTGAAGACCGGGAAATGGTCAATAAAGCGTATACAGATTCTTTGGAAAACAAAGAGCCTTATACGATTGAACATCGTCTGCTCATGGATGATGGCAGGATCAAATATATCGTTGAACAATGCAACACCGTTTTTGATGAACAAGGTAATCCCTTGGTTTCAACTGGTTCGGTGCAGGATATCACTGACCGGAAACACATCGAACTTGACCTGCTGGAAGCGAAAAAAAGCGCTGAATCCGCCACCAAAGCGAAATCCGACTTCCTGGCCAATATGAGCCATGAAATCAGAACGCCAATGAATGCGGTTATCGGCTTGAGTCATCTGGTGGGACAGACGGAACTCGACATCCAGCAAAAAGATTATTTGTCAAAAATCTCAACTTCCGCAAAATCACTCCTTAATATCATCAATGATATTCTGGACTTTTCCAAGATAGAAGCAGGAAAGCTGACCATAGAAAAAATCCAGTTTAATTTATCCGAACAATTGGAAGATGTGGTTGCCATTTTCACTGACAGGCTGGCAGATAAAGGCGTTGAGCTTTTTGTCACACTTGACGCAAAAATCCCAACAGTATTGCTTGGTGATCCGTTACGGATTTCCCAGATATTCAACAACCTTCTCAGTAATGCGGCAAAATTCACTGATAAAGGAGGAATTATCGAAATTAAAGCCCGAGTTCTTGATTTGCAGAAAAATACCACAAACCTGGAATGTTTCGTGTCCGACACCGGTATAGGCATGTCACCTGAGCAGGCAGCTAATGTCTTTGGGAAATTTACCCAGGCAGACACATCCACTTCCAGACAATATGGAGGCACAGGTCTGGGGCTGGCCATCTGCCATCAGCTTGTGGATCTGATGGGAGGAGAGATCAGAATTGAAAGCGAGCTGGACCACGGATCGAAATTCATCTTCACCATGCCCTTGGAGCATCAGGAAGACAGGCGTAAACAGAAATCCGGCATACTTCCGCTCAACCTTCGTGACCTCAAAGTACTGTTATTTGATGATAACACGGCAACCAGTTCCCAAATGGCCAGGCAACTACAAGAACTGTCCTTTAACGTCGAGATTTTTACAGAGTGTTGGGAGGTCGTTTCCGCACTGGAAGAAACAAAAACAACCCAAGATCCCTTCGAACTTATGGTGGTTGATTATCACAATATTGATAAGGTCTTCAGCAGTGTATGCGGCAATATTCATTTGAGTACCGAACTATCGGAAATTCCCCTGATTATTATTTCTACTGTCAAAGAACTACCGGAGGCGAAGATCTCTTTTGATGGCCATGAAATGGTCAGTGTATTGGCAAAACCGGTTACACCATCCCGTCTTTTCAACTCCATTGTTGAGGCTTTCGGATGTAACGATCTGAAGATTCAAAAAAGACGTGAGCTGCCCCGATATGACACGGTAACAAAACTTGAAGAAATTCACGGTGCTGCAATTCTACTTGTTGAGGATAATAAGATAAACCAGGAGGTTGCATCCGAACTCCTGAAATACGCCAAGGCTGAGATAACCATTGCCGGCAACGGCGAAGAAGCGTTGGAGTTGGTCCAGAAACAGGAGTTTGACCTGGTGTTGATGGATATCCAGATGCCGGTAATGGACGGCCTGACCGCTACCAGGGAAATCCGTAAGCTTAAATCATCCATCAAAGATGTGCCCATTGTTGCCATGACCGCCCTCGCCATGGTCGGTGATCGTGAAAAGAGTCTTGCCGCCGGCATGAATGATCATATTACCAAGCCCATTGAACCCGATGAACTGTATGGCTGTCTTGTCCGGTGGATAAAGCCTAGTAAAACCGTTCAGCGTTCAGGTGTCAGTGATCAGGTAGTTGATGAAAAACAAAAAGATACGGAAGAGCAGATTGAATTTCCTGAGAATATCCCTGGTATTGACCTGGATCTCGGTCTGAAGCATTTGGCTGGTAATAAAAAACTCTACCTGAATTTGTTGGAAGATTTTAAGAAAGAGAACGAGAATTTTTCAGATCAGGTACTTGCAGCACTGGAAGCAAAAGAGACTGAAACCGCCAAGAGACTGGCCCATACCTTGAAAGGAGTTTCAGGAAGCATAGGTGCTTCTGACTTACAGAAAAAGGCATTGCAGCTGGAAACTGCCATAAAAGAAAAATCAGACACTGTTCAAAGTGTACTGGATGAGACCTGGAACGATTTACAGATTCTACTGACAGAAATCGGCAGAGCACTTCCTGCAGAAGAGGAGGGGAGTGTCCCTTCGCTACCGCTGGAAGACGTTGACCTTGAAAACATTGCCGAAAAACTGGCCGGCCTGAGAAAGCTCCTTGAAGTGAGCGACATGGAAGCAGAGACTGTTTTCCAGGAAATCAAGGATGATCTTTTTTCGTTATATCCAGAGCAGGCGTCTCAACTTGCCAAAGCTATTGAATCCTTTGATTTTAAGCAGGCTCTGAAGGTGCTGAATGATTTGGAGTTTTAATCAAAAAACACAGCCATGATGAATACCGTTATAAATAGAGAACTGAGATTAATGAACAAGAAGCAGTATTTCGGCTCTGTGTGTCTTGTCATTCTAGTGTTCATTGTGATTGGGTATTTTTTCACAGCCACTGTAGTCTCCTATGCCGAAAAAAACGAAAGAGAGCATTTTCTTGCAAAAACTCAATTGGTTGCAGAGGGACTTGATGTTGCCAGGGTAAAAGGTTTGCGCGGCACGCCGGAATACGAGCAATCTCCTAACTATAAAGAAGTTGTGGCTTCAATGAAAAGGTTTGAAAATGCAGGTCACAACCTGGATGCTGTTGGCATACTGGGCCTGAAGAATGACAAACTGATAGTTCTGGCAGACACTCTACCCCCAGCTTTACATTTTCCAGCAGGTTCGATAATCAAAGATACGACACCGGAATTGGTTGAGATTATAACCGAGGCCAGACCAGAATGGCGCTAGTTTATGGCTGTAGCACAGTATCTGCTTCTATGTTCCAT